>JAQSWC010000220.1 GCA_029266815.1 Paucimonas sp. | reverse complement strand
GCCGATCACCACGTAGATAAGCACAGCGAGCGTGCCCACAATCATGCCGGCAGTTTCCGACATCGCACCCTGCGTCAGTACTGTAAACACCAGGCCCAGCGCGGTGATCTGCGCCGCCACCCAGCCGAGATAACTGAGAATGATTGCACCGGAGCAGAACACCTCCACCCCCTTGCCGTAGCGTTGGCGATAGAAGTCGCCGATGGTCAGCAGGTTTTGTTTGTAGAGCTTCGCGGCGAAAAAAAGGCCCACGAGGATGAGGCAGGTGCCTGCGCCGAAGGGATCTTCAACGATCGAGCCCAAACCGCTTTGCACGAATTTTGCGGGAATACCCATCACCGTCTCCGCGCCAAACCAGGTGGCGAAAGTGGTGGTAATCACCATGATCAGCGGCAGGCTGCGTCCTGCAATGGCAAAGTCGCTGGTGTTCTTGATCCGTGTGCCAGCCCATGCGCCGAGTGCCAGCGTGCCCAGCAAATACAAAACGACAAAGGTGATCAGCGTGGTGTTCATGGCAGGTCGCTCCGCACGTCTAAAAATGCGACGATTATAAATAGAATTAATTACCTATCAACATTTCCGTACGCGGAAACATGGAGTTTTGTGATGTGACGTCGGCTGAAGACAGAGCGCGGTCTGCGGATGCGTTCCCGGAGTTTTTCTCAATGCAGGAAAAATTTAAACAAGAGGAAGCCCGCAACCAAGCCACCGCCAAAATAAATAGTGAATCCCAAGAACTGGTTGATGCGCCGCTGTTCTTCCAGCAGTGCGCGCAGCATGTCGGTATCCCTGTTGTCGGGATGTGCGGACTTCAACAGAGCCTGGTGCATCAGCCGCGGGAACTGCGGCAACAACTGGGAATATCGCGGCGCTTCGGCTTTCAAGCGCTCCATGAAGCCCTTCCAGCCAACCTGCTCATTCATCCAGCGCTCCAGATAAGGCTTGGCCGTCTTCCAGAGATCGAGATCGGGATCGAGCTGTCGCCCTAGCCCTTCTATATTGAGCAGAGTTTTCTGCAGCAGCACCAGTTGCGGCTGCACTTCGATATTGAACCGTCGCGATGCCTGGAAAAGTCGCAGCAGCACCTGACCGAAGGAGATGTCGCGTAAGGGCCTGTCGAAAATTGGTTCGCAGCAGGCGCGCACGGCGGATTCGAGTTCATCGACACGCGTTTCCTTCGGTGCCCAGCCCGATTCAATATGCGCTTCGGCAACGCGCTTGTAATCTCGGCGGAAGAAGGCGAGGAAATTCTGTGACAGGTAATTCTTGTCGAAATCGGTCAGTGTGCCGACGATGCCGAAATCGAGCGCGATATAGCGGCCGAAGGTCTCGGGCTCCACCGATACGAGAATATTCCCCGGATGCATGTCCGCGTGAAAGAATCCATCGCGGAAAACCTGGGTGAAGAAGATTTCCACGCCATCGCGCGACAGCTTCTTCAAATCGACGCCGGCTTCCGCCAGCTTGTCCACTCGCGAAATCGGAATGCCGCTCATGCGTTCCATGACGATCACGCTTTCGGAACAATAGTCCCAGAACATTTCCGGCACCATCAGCATCGAGGAACCCGAGAAATTCCGGCGAAGCTGGCTGGCGTTCGCGGCCTCGCGCATCAGGTCGAGTTCGTCGTGCAGATATTTGTCGAACTCGCCCACCACCTCTCGCGGTTTCAGGCGCCGGCCGTCGACCCACAGCCTCTCGATCCATCCCGCGGCTATGCGCATCAGCGCCACATCCTCGTCAATTGCCTTGCGCATGCCGGGCCGCAGCACCTTCACGGCGACCTTCCTGCCGTTCTTCAGCGTCGCGAAATGCACCTGCGCAATCGACGCGGATGCCACCGGCACCCGCTCGAACGTCTCGAACAGGTAGTCCGGGTGCGCACCCAGGGAACGCGTGATCTGCATGATGGCGAGCTCCGGATCAAAGGGCGGCACGCGGTCCTGCAGTTTGGCGAGTTCGTCGGCAATATCAGGAGGCAGCAGGTCGCGCCTGGTCGACAGCACCTGTCCGAACTTCACGAAGATGGGGCCGAGCTCCTCCAATGCACGGCGCAGCCGCACACCGCGCGGCGCGGATATGTCGCGCCAGAACGTGAGCCTGTCGATCAGCTTGGCGGTACGCGGCACGGTGAAGTTGGACATCGCCAGCTCGTCCAGCCCATAGCGCAAAGCCACACGGGCAATCTTCAACACGCGCAAAAACTTGGGGATCATGATCGGTTCAGCTTTTCTATCCGTTTGGCGAGGCGTTCAACATCATCACGCAGACGGCTGACATCATTGCCGAAGTCGGCAACTGTTTGGGGACGCACCAGCATGGGATTTTCTTCAAGAAGGTATTCGGCTGCGTTTTCGGCAAGCTTGCGCTGCGTCGATAACGCAGTCTCTTGGATTTGACGTGCAGCTGCGACGATTCGGCGGGCAGCGATGTCGCCGACCCACTTGCTCAAGTCCTCCTCCACCTCCCAGCGCAGCGACTGAGATAGCTGCGATATAGCGTTCGCGAATTCCGCGTCGCCTTCTATGCTCACATAGGAAAACGCACGCTCGCGGTCCTGAAGCAAAAGAGGAATGTCTGCAGGGCGGATCCGGATCGTGACGCTGGGCGGGGCGTTGGCGTCGGCTGATTCCACCATGCCGTCTGCCCCCACCTGCAGGCGCATCACGCCGACACCGAATTCGATCACGGAGATTTTTCCGGCATGCCGGCGCAGGCGCTCGCATGCCCAGGGTTCCTGCGCCAGCAGGTAATTAATCGCCGCAACCGGCACGGATGACAATGGATTCATTTCCTCGGAAAGGATGGGCATCGGCCGCGAACAATCAAAGCTTGACGCCGGTATGCAATGCCGCCACGCCTCCGGTGAGGTTGAAATAATCGACACGATCGAGCCCGGCATCCTGCAGCATCGACTTCAAAGTTTCCTGATCGGGATGCATGCGGATCGATTCGGCCAGATAGCGATAGCTGTCGGCATCGTTGGCAATGCGCTTGCCCAGCCACGGCAGAACCGAGAAGGAATATACGTCATAAGATTTCCGGAGCGGTTCCCACACTTTCGAGAACTCGAGCACGAGCAACTTGCCGCCCGGTTTCAACACGCGCCGCATCTCGGACAAAGCCGCATCCTTGTGGGTCATGTTGCGCAGACCAAAAGCGACCGACACGCGATCGAAGTAGTTGTTGGGAAAGGGAAGCTTCTCCGCATCGCAGAGCAAGGTCGGCGTGACCAGCCCCTCGTTCAACAGACGATCACGGCCGACGCGCAGCATGGATTCGTTGATGTCGGTCAGCCAAACCTCGCCCGACTTGCCCGCCTGCCTGGCAAACGTCTTGGCGAGGTCGCCGGTGCCGCCGGCGATGTCCAGCACCTTGAAGCCGGGCTTGACGCCGGCCTGAGCAATCGTGAACGCTTTCCAGATGCGGTGCAGGCCTGCCGACATCAGGTCGTTCATCACGTCGTATTTGCCGGCGACGGAATGGAAGACTTCGGCAACCTTGTGCACCTTGTCTTCTTCGGAAACGGTTTGATAGCCGAAATGCGTGGTGTTGTGCGTCATGGCGGGCAGTCGAAAAAGGCAGCCTGCATTATACAAGCCGCCCCAAGCCGCCGTAGCGGGAAAAACCAGAGAAAAGAGATCAGGAAGCCAGCAGGCCGAGCCGTTCGCGCATACCGCCTACCGCAAGGCGGGAAGCGGCCAGCCATTCGAAGCGGTCCTCGTTGGCGGCATTGCCCAGTCGCTGCAGCATGTTGACCAGATAGGCGCTGCCAAGGGCCTTGCCCACCTGAATGCATTTGCCGAGCGTGCCCTGCCATTCCGCTTCGTTCTGCGGATTTTCAAGCACGGAAAGTTGCTGATCGAGAGCCTGGACGTAACTGGCCAGCCGGCCCGATCCGGTTCCCAGACGCTGGGCGAGAAAGGTGGGTTCCGGCAGAAGATCTTCGGCAAAGCGGGTAGCTACGTCGCATACCTGATTTGCGCTGTCCTGGTCCGGCGGCTTGGGCAGGTAGCCGTCAACTTGCAAGGCGGCCGCCTGGTTGCGCGTTTCGTCATCTTCATTGCCGGTAAATAGCAGGACCGGCCATGCCAGGTAGCGCGGCTGGGTTCGCACCCAGGCAAGCAGTTCGAGCCCGTTCTCGCCGGGCATGCGCACGTCGAACAGGCACACGGCCGGCGCGGGCAGTTGCGCGAGATGCTCGCGCGCCTGCATGGCATTTTCCGCTTCGTGTATCAGCGCTCCCGGTACGGTTTGCACTATTTGCCGAAGCGTGAATCGGGAGACCCGTTCGTCATCCAGCAGCAAGAATCGCATCATCATCCCCCCTACGGCCGACAACCACGCGGTTGCGTCCCTGTGATTTCGCACGGTACAAGGCATCGTCGGC
>JAQSWC010000219.1 GCA_029266815.1 Paucimonas sp. | reverse complement strand
CTTGTCGCGGCACAGCAAGCGTGTTGAAACTTGGACAAGAGTGAGCTGTCGTACCCTGCTCCCAACGCATTGGGACGTTCGTACAAGCGATTCATCCTGTCAATCACTATTCCCGGAGGTACACCATGTTCCAGTTTCTTCAGTCCAGCAATCCCGCGCTTCGCGCTCATCTTGAAGCGCAATTCACGCTCTATCGCGACATGTCTGAAAAGATGTTCGAGGCCGCAGACAAAATGAATCAGTTGAGTCTCCAGATGACGCAGAACGCTATCGAGGAGTCGATACAGAATACGCAGCAGGTCTTGTCGGCGCAAAGTCCTTATGATGCGCTGTCCGCGGTGGCCAGCCGCGTGCAGCCGGCCGCAGATCAACTGCGCAATTTCCAGCAACAGGCAACGACAATCGCAGCCAACACGCAAGTCGAACTGGCAAAGACAGCTGAAACGCGGCTACCCGAAGCCAGCCGTGCCGCTGCCAACGTTGCGCAGGAAGTCGTGCAACGCACGGCAGAAGAGTCAGAGCGCGTTTCGCGGCGTCAGCGTGAGGCCGTCGACAAGATGAGCACGCGCCAATCCAAACCTGGGCAGCAGGAACAGCGCCCGAGCGCTTAACCATCTCGCTCTGCCGGGCGCTGCAGTATCAGGGATGCTCGATACGGGCTATATGGCCCCTGCGCCCGTTGCGGTCAAATGCCCCAATGTTCACCGTACCCTTTGCTTGCTGATATCAACCGCGTCTTCCCGCTGCTAAATCAGTTTTTCCCGTTTCAGCAATGAAGGGAATAGCTTCATCCATGCAGCAACAACTGCAAGGGTGCCGATACCGCCGATCACCACGGAGGGCACGGCGCCAAACCAGCCGGCCGTCACGCCCGATTCGAACTCGCCGAGCTGGTTCGATGCGCCGACGAAGATCGAATTGGCTGCGCTGACCCGGCCACGCATGTGGTCGGGCGTGTCGAGCTGCACCAGAGAAGAGCGGATGATCACGCTCACCATATCGAATCCGCCGGCCAATGCCAGCACCAGCAGCGACAGCATGAACGATGTCGACAATGCGAAGACCAGCATCGCCACACCATACAGGGCTACGGAACCGAACAGGATTTTGCCGACGCGCCGCTGGATAGGATGACGCGCCAGATAAAGCGACATCAGCAATGCGCCGACCGCCGGCGCCGAGCGAAGCAGGCCCAACCCCCATGCATCAACATGCAATATATCCTTGGCAAATATCGGCAGCAGGGCAACTGCACCGCCGAATAACACGGCAAATAGATCCAGCGAGACTGCGCCCAGTACCACTTTGCGCCGCCAGATGAAGACAAGGCCGGCGAACAGGCTTTCGGCAGTGACCGGCGTGCGTTCGCGCGGCGCATGATCGAGGCGGATGGCGGCCGCCAGGATGATGCCGGCGGTGAACAGCGTGAAACAGATCCCGTACACCACATGGGCGCCGGCGACATAAAGAAAGCCGCCTAGCGCCGGCCCTGAAATGACGGCCACTTCCATTCCGGCAGCGCTTGTTGCCAGCGCGCGAGGAAGCACTTCAGCGGGAACCAGCAGCGGGGTAAGAGCCTGCTGCGTCGGCATCTGGAAAGCGCGCGCCGCGCCCAGTGCGAGCGCCACGCCGAACATCATTTCGCGGCTCTGCCAGTCTTGCAGGGTCGACATGATCAGCACTGCCGCTATCAGTGCCTGCCAGCCCAGCACCCACATCAGAATGCGGCGTCGATCGACACGATCGATGATGTGTCCGACGGCCAGCATCAATGCCAGCGACGGCAGGAACTGGAACAGGCCGATCAGTCCCAGATCGAATGCGCTGTGGGTGAGGTCATACATCTGCCATGCAACCACCACCATGATCATCTGGTTCGCGGTCACGGTGGCCGCACGGCAGAGAAAGAAGTAAAGGAAGGAGCGGTAAGTAAAAAGTGGGTTTTTCATCAGCGGAGGCTCGCGGCCTTCTACAGTGCTACATCACAATTGTCCACGAACACGGTCATGGCACCGGCCCGATGCTGACTAGCGCTGATAACAGCGATAAAAAATACGGGTATTTCACCGTGGACAAGAGCGTCAGATGTTAACAAGAAAAGCAAAAAGGCATTGGCTGAAGTGGAAATGGTCCGACATGGTCATCGGTTGATAACCATCAATGCCTGTTAAACACTGTAACAACTATCGCCGCCATGTATTTATATACTGCAACATTAGCTCCGTGGAGCACCTGAGGGAATGTTCATGACTTCTGTATCGCGCCAACACCGTAAACGGCTATCCGCATTGCTTCTAGCGACATCGATGTTGAGCAACCCTGCCTGGGCGGCAAAACCCGCCTGGAACTCATTGCAGGCCAGCCGAACTTATACGGAGATTCAGGTTGCGGCGGACGATACCGTCAACCCGATGCGTGGCTATTATCGCTGGCGTACACAGGAAAAGGTGCCGCAATCCGTACCTGCGATGGATGCGTATCAGCGCTATTACTGGCGGAATCTGGAAACGGCACGGGGGCAATACAATTTTTCCAGCATCATTAACGACTTGCAGGCTGCAAAAAGCCAGGGCCGCAAGTTCGCTTTCCGCGTGCGCATGATGGCGGGCTATGACGACAACCAGCTTTATCTTCCCGACTACGTCGTCAACAATACCAACTGCCAGCACGGTTGTGGATGGTGGGCCGACAGTGACCCTAATGCGGCAGGACTGACTTTTGTCCCTGATTGGAACGATCCCTATCTCATCCAGCGTGCAAGAGCACTCCTGACAGCACTGGCGCAGGCAATCGGCACCGACCCCGGCATTGCATGGATTGACGTCGGCATGTACGGTCAGTACGGCGAATGGGCATTACGCTCGAACCTCTATGCCAACGCGCCGGCCGGCATTACTGTGGTTACCGACGCAAACAAGCGCGAGTACGCAAAAATGCACTTTGATGCCTTCCCCTCGCGCCAATTCGTGATGTTCGCCTTGTACAGCAATCGCGATGCCTTATCCTATGCCTTGTCTGGTCAATCCATTACTGCCAAGCCGGTGGGACTGCGGGTGGACTGCCTGGGCCGCGCCGGCTTTTTCGACCAGTGGACCAATCACGCTGCCGACTGGGAAGCATTCAAGAACCAATGGCAGAAAGCGCCGTTTGTCGGCGAGTTCTGTTCTTTTGAAAGCGGTGATGCATCGACCAATTCAGCCACCGCGCGCCAGCAGGCAGCGGCATATCATATTTCGCTGATCGGCAACGGTAACTTTGCACCATCGGTATCCGAAACACAGAGCTGGGGCACCCTCACGCCGCAGGAGCAAAACGATCTGCTGATGTTGGGGCGCGAGGCCGGTTATCGCTACAGCGTGACGAATTCCCATGTTGATTTCACGAGTACAGGGAAGCTTACGTTCACCGCGACCGTGCGCAACAACGGCAATGCGCCGGCATACGAAGCGTGGACAGTGCAGGCTGAACTTGTCAACAGCCAGGGAGGGATAAGCTGGAAAGCGTCCTTGCCGCTCAATCTCGGAACGCTGCTCGGCGAAGGTGTCAGCCAAAGCGTGCAGGGAACATGGACTCTGCCGAACCTGCCTTCGGGCACGTATACCTTGCGTCTTGTCGCGCGTGACCCGAATAATGTCAGGCCGATGCTGAAATGGACAATCGGCGAGCGCAGCGGCGACGGCGGCCTCAACGTCGTAACCTTGCGGCGGCGCTGAGCCCTTCCATCGGCAGTTTTCCGCGCGGCGTCGCAAACTGGCCGCCTACGGTGTTGCGGCTCGTTGCCGTAGCCCCGCTCGCCGCCCCGCCACGCCTACTAGCCGGTCGGTTTGCGGGGCTGCGCACTGCCAAAAATACTGATCAGGTTCTTAAAACAGAATGAAGAAACTTTCACGAGAATTCTATGCACGCGATACGGCATCGGTGGCGCGCGATCTTCTTGGCGCGAAGATCGTGCATCGTGTGGATGGCGTGGAACGCATCGGCAGGATCGTGGAAACGGAGGCTTACCTCGGCGCGCATGACTTGGCGGCGCACTCCTCCAAGGGCATCACGAATCGTACGCGCATCATGTACGGCCCGCCTGGTCATGCCTACGTCTACCTCATTTACGGCATGCATCACTGCATGAACATCGTCACCGAACTGGAGGGCAATGGTGCTGCCGTGCTGATACGTGCCGTTGAGCCTGTCTGCAATATCGACATGAACACACGTGGGCCGGGCTTGCTGTGTAAGGCGCTCGGTATCACGCTTGCTCAGAACGGCTGCGACTTGCTGGGCAGCGAGCTGTACCTGCTGCCGGATGAGCGTACCGACCGCGGCCCGATCGTCATGCGGCCGCGTATCGGTGTGGCGTATGCGGGCGAGTGGGCGCATAAGCTGCTGCGCTTCTATCT
>JAQSWC010000218.1 GCA_029266815.1 Paucimonas sp. | reverse complement strand
CAGAACGTCCGTCCCACGAAGGTCACATGCAAAACCACCAAAGGCGATATCGACATCATCGTTGAGCGCAACTGGAGCCCCAATGGCGCGGCGCGCTTCCTGGAACTGGTGGATGACGGGTTTTACAGTGACGTGCCGTTCTTCCGCTGCGTGGATAATTTTCTCTGCCAGTTCGGCGCCGTGCCTGTAAGGTCGGGAGCGAAAGCTTATGCGCCGATCCCAGATGATTCGCAGTTGCCCGTGCTCCGCAATTTCAAACGGGGTTATGTGAGCTTTGCCGGCAACGGCCCCAATTCGCGTGCCACCCACATGTTCATCACGCTGGGGGACAACCTGAGTTCGCTCGGCACCATGCCTTGGGAGACGCCGATAGGCTATGTCTCGGCCGAGTCGATGCAGAACGTCGTTAGTCGTTTCAACACCTCGTATGGCGACATACCGCCGTGGGGCAAGGGTCCTGAACCGGCACGCATCGAAGCTCCGGATGGTGCGATCTATTTGAGGCAAAATTTCCCGGAAATGGATTACATCCTCTCGTGCTCGAGAGGATGATTGACGCATCAAGGCTGCTTATATCGTGAGCAAACAAACACTGGACCGCATTCTTCAATCGCAGGGCGTCGGCACACGGAAATATTGCCGGGCGCTGATTGCGGACGGTGAGTTCGCAATCAATGGAAACGTGCTGACCGATTACAAGGCGCAGCTTGAGACCGACGGCCTGGTCTTCACCTTGTTCGGCGAAGAATGGACTTACCGCGCGCAGGTATACATCGCCTTGAACAAGCCGCCAAATTTCGAATGTTCGCGCAAGCCCAGCCATCATCCGGGGGTGCTGACATTGATGCCTGAGCAGTTGGGCTGGCGTGACGTTCAACCTGTGGGCAGGCTGGATCATGATACGACTGGCTTGTTGCTGCTCTCAGACGACGGTGCCTTCATCCATGCGCAGTCTTCACCGAAACGGCATGTGCCGAAACTCTATGTGGCCACCACTTATGATCCCGTGACGGCAGAGCTGGTAGAACGACTATTGGCGGGCGTGCAGTTGCACGATGAGCCTGCGCCGCTTGCTGCACAAAGCTGCAAGGCGCTTGATGAGCATCGCCTGGAAATCGTGCTGGAGCAGGGCAAGTATCACCAGGTAAAACGAATGCTGGCGGCGGCGGGAAACCATTGCTCTGCACTGGAGCGGGTCGCCATCGGCGGGTTGACGCTGGCATCGCTTGGCCTGAAGGAAGGAGAGTGGTGCTATTTGAATGAAGAGCAGTTGGCGCTGCTTTCTTCCTGATTCCGTATCAGGGTTCGCCATTGCCACACGAATCCGCCTGCATCTTCAACGCCATCTCGTAAAGCGCATTCTTTTTTGCGCCCGTGATTTTGGCCGCCAGCGTTGCGGCCTGTTTCACCGAGCATTCTTCCAGCAGAATGGAAAGAATGCGGGCTGCATCGGCATCCTGCTCCGCCACGTCTTCCGGCGCGCCTTGCAGGAGCACGACGAACTCGCCTTTCTCTCGATGCGTATCCGCCGACAGCCAGGCTTCGGCTTCCGAAAGTTTGCAGCGGTGGACTTCCTCGAACAGCTTGGTCAGCTCGCGCGCGAACACGACTTCGCGCTCCGGTTCGAAGGCTACGGCAAGCGCCTTCACCATGTCGGCGATGCGATGCGGTGCCTCATAGAAAATCAAGGTGCCATGCATATCGCACAGCGAAGCCAGCAGTGTTTCGCGCTGTTTGGTTTTCGAGGGAAGAAATCCGATGAAATGAAAGCGGTCGTCAACCAAGCCGCTGGCTGACAAGGCGGCGATCGCCGCGCAGGCGCCGGGCAGGGGCACAACACGCAGTCCAGCTCGGCGCACGGCGTCAACGATGCGCGCGCCGGGATCGGACACCGCAGGCGTGCCGGCATCCGATACCAGGGCAATGCGCTCACCCGCTTGAAGCCGTGAAATCAGCTTGTCCGCTGCTTCGCGTTCGTTATGCTGGTGCGCAGCGATCAGGTTTTTGGAGAGGCCGTAGCGATTCAGCAATTGCGCCGTATTGCGCGTATCTTCGCATGCCACCGCGTCGGCCATTTCCAGCACATGCAGCGCGCGCAAGGTGACGTCGCCCGTATTACCAATGGGCGTAGGCACCACATATAATGTGGCGGTCGGATAGGCCTGCTGCGCAACCTCGTTCATCAGCGGGTGAACCCGCGAGTAAGGAATAGTCGAAGAGGCAAGCGGCTCGGTCATGAGGAGAAACCATGTTTGGCAAGAAAGTAAGGCGCTTTGCGGCGCTGGGACTCACCGGATTGTGCATTGCTGCGCAGGCAAACACAACTGCTCCCGTCGCCGAGGTCAAATCGCCTCCATCCATGAAGGTGGCGGTGCTGCTGCCTTTGGGTTCTGCGGCATTGGGCGGCGCGGCCAACTCGGTGCTTGCGGGCATCAAGGCCGGCCACGAAAGAGAACCGGGCCGCGTGACACTGCATGTGTTCGAAACCGATGGCTCCGCTGAGCAAACGGGGCCCTCTGTCGCGCAGCGAGGTTGCCGCGGTTGCGCAGGTGACGGGCGTTTCCACGCGAACGATCGCGCTGTCGCCTTCCGACAGCGAAACCGGCGAATTGCCGGGCCATATCCTGGCAGTCGGCCTGTCGATCGAAGAGGAAGCACGACAGGTCGCGCAATGGACCTCTATCGCCCAGCCCTCCGCCAAGGTATATGCCGTGTCCACCGGCAGCGCCTGGCAAAAGCGCGCCGCAAAAGCGTATGCGGCGCAAGCAAAGATACTGGACCTGAATGTGCAGGCAGTCGAAATTCCGTACGGTGAAGGTTACCTCAGCGGAGAAGCGATGGAGCAACTGAGAAAGCAGTTGCATGCGTCGTCTTCGCCTCTGATCTTTGCGGCACTCGATGCGTCGCAAACCATCCAGTTGAGAACCGCCATCGGCCCGGACGTTCCCATCTACGGCACGTCTCAACTCAATCCCCGCGTACTGGCGGATTGGAAAACGCTCGCGCCAATTAATGAGCTGGATGGTGTGCGCCTGCTCGATATGCCATGGCAGTTGCAGCCCGACCATCTGGCCGTGATGGTGTATCCCAAGCCCGTGCCCGAACCCGACCGCCGCCGCAGCGCCGATATGGAGCGGCTCTACGCCTTAGGCATTGATGCGTACCGCGTTGCGCACGAGCTTGCTCAAGGGCGCAGCAATGTAACAATCGATGGCGTTACCGGAAGAATGTCAGTGCGCGTCGATACGCTACATCCCTTCTTCGAGAGGCTGTCGCAGCAAGCCGTTTACCAGAACGGCGCAGTTGCACCGCTTTCCAATCCCTCGCCGACCTTCAAATGAAGTGGCTGCCCGGGCTGCGGCGCACGGAAAAGCAGCTCAGAGGCGATGCGGGCGAAGACGCCGCGCTGGCTTATCTCCAGAAACAGGGCCTGGTTCTGGTGGAGCGCAACTTCCGTTGCAAGGGTGGCGAGATCGATTTGGTGATGCGCGAGGGTACAGTACTCGTGTTCGTGGAAGTGCGGTTGCGTGCCGATGCGAACTATGGAGGTGCGGCAGCTAGCGTCACGTATTCAAAGCAGCGGCGCATTCTCGTTGCTGCACAAACCTATCTGCAGCGATGTTCTCATGCGTCGTCATGCAGGATCGATGTTGTTGCCCTTGATGGCGCGGAATTAAGTTGGATAAAGAACGCCGTATCAGAATAATTTATGCCTCTAGCCTTGGTGAAGATAGAAAGATAAAACGAATCACATCGCCATAACATTCAAAAATAAATCTTCGGTTTGAAAGATGGACATGGCCGCAAGGGCGGCCATGTCCAGAATTACGTTTTTCAACGCGGCCTTGCCAGATTCATTGTCCAGTAAAGCTTGTAAGTCGAGCTGTCGTTCCTCTCGCACGCCACGCCGATATCCACATAGGTGGCATTCATGATGTTCGCGCAATGGCCGGGGCTGTTGAGCCAGCCATTCATTACGCTGGATACCGATGTTTGGCCCGCTGCGATGTTCTCCCCCGCTGCGCTCCACGCGTAGCCGGCATTGGTGATGCGCTGAGAGAAGGTGCGGCCATCAAGGCTTGTATGCGAAAAGTAGTTATTCGTCGCCATGTCGAGCGAATGACCGTATGCAGCGGTAGTAAGGTTGGTATTCCAGCGCAAGGGCGGTGCGGCGTTATAGAAGGTGGTGCCGCACATGCGGGTGTTGCTGCGTGCCTGGTTCACCAATGTCAGCATTTCTTCCTGGAAGTTTGATAGGCCACACGTACCTTTTGCTTGCGTCGGAGTCGGAGTCGGAGTCGGAGTCGGAGTCGGAGTCGGAGTCGGAGTCGGAGTCGGAGTCGGAGTCGGAGTCGGAGTCGGTGTAGGTGTAGGTGTAGGTGTAGGTGTAGGTGTAGGTGTAGGTGTAGGTGTAGGTGTAGGTGTAGGTGTAGGTGTAGCGCCGCATGCGCTCAGCGTGGTCCAGACAAAGCCGCTGCCGGCGCTGCCGCTGTCCGTGGTGGGGATGATCCCGCGATTCTGAACATTGGCGCGGTAGTTAATGCCTGAATAGCTCACCAGGCTGCCGCGGTTGTAGCGCTTGGTGGCATTCCACGGCGCATAGCAAGCGGTGGTAGTCGCCATCAGGCGGGTGCCGTCACTAGTACTTCCGCCTTCGCCGCCGCATGCCGAAAGTACGGCAACTGCAAGGGTGGTCAGCATGCCATTGATGGCGGTTTTCTTCATTTCTTCTTCCTCTCTAATGTTCTGTGGCGCAGTTAATCGCGTTATGTCCTGCATGCATGACGATGATTGCAGCGGCAGCAACATAGAGATTGAGGAATGTCATTGGTTCCATGACATACAGCAACTGTTTCCATTTGACACAACTTTGACGTTTGTTTAACAGGTGAGCATGCCCGATGGCTTCACGTTTGAAGAGTGCGTCCACGGCGCATCTGCGCTATCCTTGCCGCATTTCATTCCTTCTCAGCATAATTTTCAGCCATGAATGAACGCATACTTGCCCATTTCCGGGAAAGCGCCGAATTGAAAGCCAAGGCGGGCGCAGTGCTTGCGCAGCCGATTGCCGACGCAGTGGAGCTGATGTTTTCCGCGCTCTCGAACGGCAACAAGATTCTCGCCTGCGGCAATGGCGGTTCCGCCGCCGACTGCCAGCACTTCGCTGCCGAGCTGGTGGGCCGCTTCGAGCGCGAGCGCCTGCCGCTGCCCGCATTGGCACTGACGGTGGATACGTCCATCCTCACTGCGGTCAGCAACGACTACCACTACAACGATATTTTTTCCAAGCAGGTACAGGCGTTCGGCCAGGCCGGCGATGTGTTGCTGGCATTGTCGACGTCCGGCAATTCGGCCAATGTGCTGGCGGCAATCGAGGTGGCCCACGAGCGCGACATGCGCGTGATTGCGCTGACCGGCAAGGGCGGCGGCACCATGACCAAGAAACTGCTGGATACCGACGTACATATCTGCGTGCCGCATGACCGCACCGCGCGCATCCAGGAAGTGCACCTGGTAACTATCCATGCACTGTGCGATGGAATCGATGTTGCTTTATTTGGAGAAGACGCAAATGACTAACAAACCGATAGTTCGACTTGCCGCCAGCTTCGCGCTTTGCGCGGTTGCAGCCACCAGTCTTCAGGGCTGCGTAGGACTGGTTGTGGGTACCGCAGTAGCCGGTGCCATGGCTGCCACTGACCGCCGCACGCTGGGCGCGCAGACCGAAGACAAGGCCATCCTGGTAAAAGGCGAAACACGGATACCGGCGATCGTGGGCGATGCCGGCCATGTGAACGTGACCAGCTTCAACCGCAAGGTACTGCTGACCGGCGAGGTGAAGGACCAGGCAATGAAGCAGGCCGTCGAACGCGAAGTGGCCTCGATTGAAGGCGTGACGGGTGTGATCAATGAACTCGAGATCGCCGGGCCTTCCAGCCTGACGTCGCGTTCCAACGATGCCCTGGTCACTACCAAGGTGAAGGCGTCGCTGGTGGAGAACAAACAGGTATCGGCTCATGCCTTCAAGGTCGTCACCGAGCGCGGCATCGTCTACCTGATGGGACTCGTGACACAGCGCGAGGGCGAGATTGCTGCTGAAGTGACGCGCGGCGTTGGCGGCGTGCATAAAGTGGTCAAGATTCTCGACTACATCACTGAAGACCAGTTGAAGAGCATGTCTCTCACCCGGCAGGACCAGTAAGCATCTGCGAGCGGCGGCTCCCCACGAGCCGTCGCCTCCTTCACGCACGCTCTTTCCAGCCTCGTTATAATGCATAAGCACTCATCGAGGCCATCATGCAAGCGCCCACTCCTGCACGTTTTTCATCACGTTTCCGTCTCGCAGCGCTCGCTGCCGCCGTGGCTTTCGGCATTGCCGTGGCCGGCTACTTTGCCCTGTATGCGGAGCAACCGGCGCCCAGCGTGACTTACCTGACCCTGAGCGGTGAAAAGCTTACGTCAGAACAACTGCGCGGCAAGGTGGTGATGGTGAATTTCTGGGCCACCAGTTGCGCCTCGTGCGTTCGGGAAATGCCGCAGATGGTGGAGACCTACAACAAGTACAAGGACAAGGGGCTGGAATTCGTTGCCGTGGCGATGAGTTACGATCCGCCCAACTATGTGATCAACTTCACCGAGACGCGCAAGCTGCCATTCAAGGTGGCGCTCGACACCGACGGCAGCGTGGCGCAAGCTTTCGGCGACGTTAAACTGACGCCCACCACCTTCGTGATCGACAAGAACGGCAACCTCATCAAGCGTTATGTGGGCGAGCCGGAATTCCCGGCTCTGCATCAATTGCTGGAAAAAGCGCTGGCAGCCTAAGCCTGCGCAAGCGCTTCACCTTTCCGCCCTCGGCGCTATTAAAACGAAGTGCGCACCCCAACTAACCAATTCCGCCCCGGCGAAGGCGCCGCTTCGCGCA
>JAQSWC010000217.1 GCA_029266815.1 Paucimonas sp. | reverse complement strand
AGGCCGGCCACGATGCAGAACAGGGATACGATGACGCTGGATGCCAGCCCGCGGGCAAACTGGAGATGCTTGAAGCCCTGGTCGTAGCTGTAAAACAATGCAGTAAACGTACTGTTCATCGGGCCCCCTTGGGTCAATACATCCACCTCCTGGTAAGCCTTCAATGCCGCCAGCGACGACATCACACTGCACACCATGATGGTCGGCAGCAGCATCGGTATCGTGATCTTGATGAAACGCTGCCAGCGGTTCGCACCGTCGAGAATCGCCGCTTCCTGCATTTCGGAAGGGATCGACTGCAAGGCCGCCAGATAAAGCACCATGTACCAGCCTATGCCACGCCATACGGTGACGAACATGACGGCATACAGCGCGGTGGAATCGTCGAGCAGCCAGCCGACCGGCTGCTTGAGAATGTGCAGTTCAGTCAGCACATAGTTGAGCGATCCGCTCTCATGGAACATGAATTGCCACATGATCCCCACCACCGACACGGTGGTGACCACCGGAAGGTAGTACGCGGTGCGGAACAACTGGATGCCGGGCAGATGCTGGTTGACGAGTACGGCCAGCCCGATGCCGATGATCTGGATAACAGGGACGATCAGCAGAAACTTCAGCGAATTGAGAAGTCCACTGACAAACATTTCATTGTCGAAGATATCGACGTAGTTGAGCCAACCCACCCATTTTTCTGGATTGATGACGTTGAAATCGGTGAAGGAAAGATAGGCACCATACCCGACCGGCCAGTTCGAGAACACGGCAAGCAGCACCAGCGCGGGCGCCAGGAACAAGTACGCGTGCAGCGTCTGTCTGCCCGAACTCGTCAGCATCTTGTCTGCATTGCGCTTGTCGGTCTTCATGCATGATTAGCCGGCGTGGCGCGCCAGCTTTTTGTCCCAGATGGCAGCCGCCTCATCGAGTGATTTCTTGATGTCGCGCTTGCCCATTACGCCGCCTTCCACCGCCTTTACGAGGACGCGCCGCAGCTCGTCATAGTCAGGCACATTAGCCACATACAGCGTGCGCGCATGCTTCATCGATTGCGCAGCCGCGGCAACCGCCTTTTCCATGGCGCCTGCATTGGGATCGACCTTCTGGAAGAAAGGGTCGGCAGCCGCCTTGAGCGAAGTAGGTAAAGCGCCGGAAACCTTGGCGAACTCAAGCTGGTTATCGGCATTGGTCAGGAAGTGCGCGAACTTGCCTGCAGCCGGTGCCACCCTTTGACTTACTCCCTTGGGCATGGCGAAATGGAAGAGCCAGCCGCCATCGGCAATACCGGTTGGCCCCAGGGGCGCGGGTCCCACGTCGGTATTCGCGTAGACATCCTTGGCGTCGGTGCGAATGCGGGTCAGTCCCGTTGGCGGCGCAACCAGCATCGCCATCCGGCCAGCCTTGTAGGCATCGATACAGGAGGGGAAATTATCTTCCGAGAACAAATCGTATTTCTGCAGGGCGCCCTCTTTCCACGCCTGAGCCAGTTTTTCGAGAAGCTCAACATGGCGTGGCGAATTGAACACCGCCCTGTTGTTTTCGACGATCGGCAACCCCTGTTGCAGAAAGAAGCCGTCGATTTTTCCGAGCGCCGGACCGAAGCCGGATTTCCCTGTCTTCGCTTTGATCCGTTTTGCGTATTCGAGCACTTCATCAAGGCTGCGAGGGGCGCCATTCAGACCCACCTCTTCAAAAATCTTCTTGTTATACGCAATGATGGCGACGTTACTGGTGTGCGGGAAGCCGTACATCTTGCCGTCGAAGGTTAGGTCGTCAATAGCGCCCTTGGAATACTCGCCTTTCACCGGCGCGATGAGGCCATCGATAGGCACGATCGCGCCCTTACGCGCATAGTCGTAGGCCCACGGAACATTCAGATGGACCAACGCAGGAGGATCGCCGGCACCGATACGTGAGACCAGCTTGGCCTGAATGATGTCCCACGGATAGTCAACCCATTCGACCTTGACGTCCGGGTTCTGGGCTTCGTATTTTCTGGCAAGGGTTTCAAAATAGGACGTGAACTTGGGCTTCATGCTCATCGTCCAGAATTCGACCTTCACCCGGTCCGCGCCGAAAGCCTGCGATGCCAGAAGCGACAACATGCCCGCAAGGCTTGCCGCAATCACGTTCTTCAGTTTCATATCGGTCTCGTGTAATTTGGAACCAGAACGTGCGAAGTCGTCGTCTGCCGACCCCGCCCCAATCGACCGCCTTATCGAACCTGCCATACGTCGCCACTTATAAGAACGGCGCCTCGTCTCGGTTTCTGCGGACGAATGCAATTGTTTCTTAAGGCTTTGGTTTGATGTTACAGCAGAGAAAGAGGGAGCGCAGCCAAAATCCGGCCTTGAGCGTGCGCGCGTTGGGAATGTGTTGAGAAAAAGCGGCGAAATCGTCTCTGCAAGCTCTTTAGCTTTGCAAGAAAACCAATCTTGCTTGGCAAGGTTGCATCACGATTCCGCCGCTTATTTGAAGCAGGCGCTGCAGAACAATTAGTTCGTCTTTGTCACTTTGCTCAGATGGCGAGGCTTGTCCGGATCCATGCCGCGTGCTGCCGAGAGGTTGGCAGCCATCACGTAGAAAGCCTGGATGGCAGCGATCGGATCCAGATCCGGCGTCTTCGTAACCGGCAGGGTCAGATCACGTTCTGCGACATCGTCGGGCGCCGCCAGCAGCACGCGTGCGCCGCGGCCGCGCATTTCGTCGGCCAGCTTGATCATGCCGGCCTGGGTAGGACCGCGCGTTGCGAAGATGAGGAGCGGGTAGCCTTCATCGATCAGCGCCATCGGGCCATGCTTGATTTCCGCGCCGGAGAATGCCTCGGCCTGGATAGCCGATGTTTCCTTCAGCTTCAATGCCGACTCGAGTGCGACCGGGAAACCGATTCCGCGGCCGACCACCATGATGCGTGATGCCGGAGCCAGCACGTCGATAGCCTTGGACCAGTCAACCTTGGTGGCCGCTTCTAGTGACTCGGGCAATGCGTCGATATTCGCCAGGAACTCGGCGTCGTTTTGCCAGTGCGCCGTCAGGCGGGCGCCGGCAACCAGGCTGGTGATAAAGCTCTTGGTAGCAGCCACGGAAAGCTCGGGGCCGGCATGCAAAGGCAGCGTCCATTCCGCAGCTTGCGCAAGAGGAGAAGTCGCATCGTTGACCAGTGCAACTGTCGTTGCACCGCCGTCGCGGAAATAACGGATCGGCTCGATCACGTCCGGGCTCTGCCCCGATTGCGAGATGGCGATGGCGATCGCATCACGCGTCGCCAATGGTGATTTGTACAGCGTCACCAGCGACATCGGCAGTGACGCGACAATGCGGCCGACACGTGCCATGATCAAATAAGCACAGTAGCTGGCCGCATGGTCCGAGCTGCCGCGAGCGACGGTCAGTGCATTCGAATGCTGCGTGGTGCGCAGGCGCTGGCCGAGTTCCACAAAGCGTTCCTTTTCCTGCTGCAGTTGAAACGCCACGCGCTCGGCAGCCGAGCACGCTTCTTTAAGCATTTGCGAGGTCAATCTTTTCTCCTTCCACATAAACGGATTTCAAATTCAAATCTTTGTCGAGCACGACCAGATCGGCCATTGCATTCTTTGCGATACGGCCGCGATCCTCCAGCCCGAGGTAATCGGCGACATAGGTCGATACGCGATGCGATGCATCGGCGAGTTCAATACCGATTGATACCAGATTGCGCAGCGCCTGATCCATGGTCAGCGTGCTGCCGGCCAACGTGCCGTCGGCAAGTCGTACGCCGCCCATGCACTTGTGCACGGTCTGGCTGCCGAGCATGTACTGGCCGTCAGGCATGCCGGCAGCAGCGGTCGAGTCGGTCACGCAATACAGCTTGGGAATTGCCCGCATAGCGGCACGGATCGCACCAGGATGCACATGCAGCAAGTCGGGTATCAGCTCGGCATATTCCGCATGCGCCAGCGCTGCGCCGGCCATGCCCGGTGCCCGATGCTGGAACGAGCTCATGGCATTGAACAGATGGGTGAACCCGGCGGCGCCGTTTTCCATGGCCTTGACGCCGTCCTCATACGTGCCGGTGGAATGGCCGATCTGCACGCGGATGCCAGCAGTCTTCAGTGCCTGCAGCAATTCGAAATGTCCCGTGACCTCGGGAGCCAGCGTGATGACCTTCAGCGGCACGATGGCGTCGAACCGCTTGATTTCCTCAAGGGTCGCGGTTTGTGCACAATCGGGCTGCGCACCAAGTTTTCCGGGATTGATATACGGGCCTTCAAGATGAACGCCCAATACCCGTGCCGAACCTTTTGGCCGGCTCTTGTACGACTCGGCGATGGCGCACAAGGCGCGCTCTATCTCAGCCGGCGGCGCAGTCATCGTGGTTGCCAGCAAGCTGGTCGTGCCGTGTCGGGCATGAAGGCTGGACATCGTCTTCACGGCATCACCGGCATCCATGACGTC
>JAQSWC010000216.1 GCA_029266815.1 Paucimonas sp. | reverse complement strand
GCAAAGAATTTTGTTCGCAAGGACGTGGGCTGGCGCATCGGCGAAACCGTCTCGCATCAGAAATTCGGTGAAGGCGTGATCGTCAACATAGAAGGCGGCGGCACCAATGCCCGCGCGCATATCAATTTCGGCCGCAACGGAATGAAGCTGCTCGATCTGGGAGTGGCGAAGCTGGAGCGGGTGAACGGCTGACTACTTAGAGCCGTTTCCTGTTGGTATAAGCTCTAAATGCCGGTTCCCGCATCATCTGGTTCGGATGCGGGCGCCGGTTCCGGCTCCTCATACGGCTTACCAAAGTATGCGGTGTAGGTCGGATAAAAAGAACAGCAGATGATCACGATGACCAGCATGCTGAGCATCATGGTTGCCGGCTTGCCCACTGTGGCGTCCAACAGCGCAGTCAGCGGCGAGAGCGTCAGCATGATGCCTATCCAGGCGAGGCCGTATACAAGGAACGGTTTGACCATACGCTTGACGGCAAAGAAACTATAAAACAGCGCTTTGCCGGTACCCATGTTTTTCCATACGGCGAGCGCCGGGGCGTACCACAGCGCCATTTCCATCGGCATGTACACTGCTGCGGCGGTCAGCATCGCCAGCGACAGGTTGCTGTTTTCCACGGTTTGCGGATCGATTTTCAACTGACCGCTCATCACCTTCCACAGGACGCCGCCATCGACCAGCATGGAAGCGCCGATGGCTAACCCGGTAGTTACCAGGGAAAGCGCGCCCAATACGATAAGCCGGCTCAGCGCAGGAGAACGGAAGCCTGTCAGCAAAAGACTAGGATAGATGCGCTTGCCTTGTTCCGCTTCCGCGCCACCTTGCAGGAACGCCATCGACAACGCCGGTTTCAGCAGGAAAATCAGTACAACACCCGCAAATGGAATAAGGCTGAGACCAAGAAGAAAAAAGAAATACGAGAAAAACAGTGTGATCCATTCAAACGGCTGTTTGCGGAAAAGCGCAAAACCCTGCTTGATCCATGCCCAGCCGGCGAATGCAGATAATTTTTCCATCAGGCAGGAGCGACCAAGGCCGGAGGGGTTTTTGCAATGCGCAGTTTGAGTATGCGTTCGAAGTGCGTCGGATCGTGCGGCGTCAGCATTTCCGCTTCGCGCGGGAGATGGAAGTCATAAAGTCGCGAGAGCCAGAAGCGCAACGCGCCTGCGCGCAGCATCGGCTGCCATGCGGACTGCTCGGCAGCCGTGAATGGGCGCACACGATGGTAAGCATCGAGCATGGCACGCACGCGCGCTTCATCGAGTTCGCCGCATTGTAGGTCAATGCACCAGTCGTTCACGGTGACCGCCACATCGAACAGCCAGGTATCCCAGCCAGCGAAATAGAAATCGAAAAAGCCGGTCAGCCTGTCGCCATCGAACATGACGTTGTTGCGGAAGAGGTCGGCATGTACGGGGCCTACCTGAAGCTTCGGATAGATATCGCCAGTGGCAAAATTTTCCTGGAATGCCATCTCGGCCGTCAGCAACTGCCGGGTATCGTCATCCAGATAAGTCATCACTGCAGGAGCGGTTTCCCTTCGCCATTCAATGCCGCGCAGATTGGGCTGACGAATGCCGAAATCGCGTCCGGCAAGGTGCATCTTCGCGAGCATCGCGCCCACTTCGGCGCAGTGCACGGGTTGCGGAGCAAGCTGGCTTGCGCCGATCAGCTTCGTGACGATCGAAGCAGGCTTGCCGTGCAGCGCGTTGATGATGCTGCCCTGATGGTTGGCAATGGGCTCCGGTACGAGGACATCGCGTTGCGCGAGATGCCGCATCAGTTCCAGGTAGAACGGCAGTTGCTCGAAGGCGAGTTTCTCGAAGATCGTCAGGACATATTCGCCCGCTTCTGTCGTGATGAAGAAGTTCGTGTTTTCGATGCCGGACGAGATGCCCTTGATCGCCAGCGCCTTGCCGAGGGGGAACTGGGCAACCCAGCCGCTGAGCTCGTCTAGGCTGACAGAAGTGAAGACCGCCATGTGGATTCGCTTGCTTAAGAACGCGGATGCAAAAGGATGCTTATTTTTTGTCGGAGCCGGTGTCCGGCTTTTCCGGCGGCGCGAGAACCTCTGGCGGATTGGTCGGGGTGGCAGGCTTGCTGTTCGGGCCGAATTCCTTCACTACCCACTGCGGCGGATTGGTCTGCCTGCTCTGGGCATCGCCCGGCACGACGTTGCCTGCCTGGCCTGGCTTGATGTGATAGGTGCTCTTGCCGCTTTTGACCTTGATATCGGTGACCTGGCCGTTTTTCTTTTTCTCGGTGACGGTGGTTTGCGGCTCCCGCTGGCGAATCGTCACGCCCGGCTCATTCGTTTCATCCAGTGTTTCCATGCGCGGCGGCGCATCGCTGGGTGCCGGCTGCTGGGCGAAGGACGAGGCAGGCAACAGGGCACTCAAGGCAAGAAAAACGCAGGAAAGCGGATGCAGGGTACGGATCTTCATGTCGTCAATTGTGGCAGCAGCGGATTGCGGCGCTCCATTGTAACAAAGGCGGTGTTGCAAACTCACAGGAAAGTGCCGCTGGTATCGGCTTCGGAAAGAATAATGTCGCGCGCTTCATAGAAAGCAAAAATCGCATCGACAATATGGGCCGGCTCGTCGATAAGCTGGAACAGGTCCAGATCATCCGGCTCAATCAGCCGGCTGTCGGCCAGTCTGCTCTTGAACCAATCGATCAGTCCTCGCCAGAAAACAGTTCCGACAAGGATCACCGGAATGCGGCGCGACTTGCCTGTCTGAATCAGCGTCAGCACTTCCATCAATTCATCCAGCGTGCCGAACCCGCCCGGCATCACGACATAGGCGTCCGCATATTTTACGAACGCCACTTTGCGCGCAAAGAAATGCCGGAATGAGAGCGAGATGTTCTGCCACTTGTTGCCTTGCTGCTCGCGAGGCAGTTCGATGTTGAGGCCCACGGACGGCGACTTGCCTTCGTAAGCGCCTTTGTTGGCCGCCTCCATGATGCCCGGTCCGCCGCCTGAGATGACGGCGAAGCCTTCATCGGACAGGCGTCTTGCAACATCCACCGTCAGTTCGTAATAATGGTCGCCGGGTTTGATGCGGGCGGAGCCGAAGATCGATACCGCTGGACGCAGCTCGGCCAGGCGCTCAGTTGACTCGATAAACTCTGCCATAATCGTGAAGATTTGCCACGATTCGCGCGCCTTGGTCGATGTGGCGCGTTCGATATTGCTGATTTGCCGCAGGCGCGGCACATTCTTCCCTTGCAATCCCATGGATAAAACCCTGTTGTTGGTAGACGGTTCGAGTTACCTGTATCGCGCATTCCACGCGATGCCCGATTTGCGCAGCCCGGCCGGCGAGCCCACCGGCGCAATTCACGGCATGATCGCCATGCTGCGTCGCTTGCGCAACGACTACGATGCAGCATACATCGCCTGTGTGTTCGACGCAAAAGGCAAGACCTTCCGGGACGACATTTATCCCGACTACAAGGGCCATCGTCCTTCGATGCCGGAAGACCTCGCCAAGCAGATCGAGCCCATCCATGAAGCGGTGCGCATGCTCGGCTGGCCGATCCTGATGGTGGACGGCGTGGAAGCCGATGACGTGATCGGCACGTTGGCGGTAGAAGCGGTGAAGCACGGCTTGAACACCATTGTCTCTACCGGCGACAAGGACCTGGCGCAACTGGTGAACGAGCATGTCACGTTGGTCAACACCATGAGCAATGAAAAGCTCGACATCCCGGGCGTGATCAACAAGTTCGGCGTGCCGCCCGAGCGCATCGTCGACTACCTGGCGCTGATCGGCGACAGCGTGGACAACATTCCCGGCGTGGACAAGGTTGGCCCGAAGACCGCAGTGAAATGGCTTGCGCAATGGGGCACGCTGGACAACATCATCGCGCATGCGGATGAGATCGGCGGCGCGGTGGGCGCGAACCTGAAGAAGGCGCTCGACTGGCTGCCCACCGGACGCGAACTGCTGACCGTAAAAACCGATTGCGACATGTGCAAGCACATGGTCTCGATTCCCGAATCGCTGGTCGGCAAACCGGTGGATAAGGAAGCGCTGCTAAGTTTCTTTCAGCGTTTCGGTTTCAAGACCTGGATGCGCGAGCTGCAGAGCGATGTGTCCGCGAAAGAAGGGTCCAGTGGTCAAGGGCCCGGCGGCCCTGCGGAATGGTTCGGGGAAAGCCAGACGGACATGTTCGATGCTCCGCCGCCCGTGCCAACCGACTATGAAACAGTGCTTACTGAAGAGCAGTTTTCCCGCTGGCTGGAAAAGATCAATGCCGCCGCATTGACGGCCGTGGATACCGAAACCACGTCGCTGGACGTCATGGAAGCGCAGCTCGTCGGCATTTCGTTGTGCTGCGAACCTGGTACGGCTGCCTATATCCCAGTTGCTCATCGCTACCAGGACGCGCCAGCCCAGCTCTCGCGTGACTGGGTGCTGCAGCAATTGAAGC
>JAQSWC010000215.1 GCA_029266815.1 Paucimonas sp. | reverse complement strand
CCCTCGTCGTGGCTCCGGATGCAGTGCTGCTGGATAAGAATGAGTGCGTCGAGGTACAGCAGGCCATGCTCGATCACTGCGGCGAAAAGATGAAAAACCGCCTTGCCATCCTCGATATTCACGGTGGCGACAAACCACGTAATCACCCTGCCGGGGATCGCATTGCCGATTTTCGGAATGCCATCGGCACTGCTACTCTGTCTCATGGCGCAGCCTACTACCCCTGGCTTCAGGCCACGGTGACCAATGCGACAGATTTCAGCTTTCACGATTTCAGTGATCGGACACTGCTGCGAACCCTGCTAGAAGCAGAGCAGGCATCGATACGGCAGGCCGCCGATAACGGCCCCGCACCTGCCGACGAACTCGCAGCCCTCATCGCCGGAATCACCCAGGAGAACGAAGGTGGAGTGCAGAAGTCGCTCAGACACAAGACGCTGCTGTCGATCAGCAAACTCTACGGCCAGCTCCTCGCTGCAGCGGCTCGCAAAGTGAATACCTTGCCGCCGAGTGCCGCCATCGCGGGGATTTACACCATGGTCGACAATGCGTGCGGCGTGTGGAAAGCACCGGCGAACATTGGCATTAACTCGATTACCCGACCCATCGTCAACATTACCAACGAAGAACAGGAAGACCTCAATGTTCCCCTTGACGGAAAATCCGTCAATGCGATTCGCGCCTTCATTAACGAAGGCGTACTCGTATGGGGCGCACGCACATTGGATGGCAATAGCCAGGACTGGCGCTATATCAGCGTGCGCCGGACCATGATCATGCTGGAGGAATCGATAAAGCGTGCCGCCGCGGCTTACGTCTTCGAACCCAATGTGGCCAACACCTGGGTCACGATTAAAAGCATGATGCGGAACTATCTGACGAGCGTATGGAAACGCGGCGGACTGGCCGGCGCCACGCCGGACGACGCCTTCAGCGTCTCCGTTGGGCTAGGCGAAACGATGACACCGGAAGATATCCTGGAAGGCCTGATGCGGGTGACGGTGCTGGTAGCCCCTACCCGGCCGGCTGAATTCATTGAGCTCACCTTTCAGCAACAGATGCAAAAATCGTGAGCGGCTTTCCAGGCTAGAGGGCCTGCAATGAATAGCTAACGCCTTGGTTAATGCGTTTCACCGCAGGCCCTGAAAAGGCCAAGTAAGGCCTAAAGTGATGCAATAGCCGCGAACGTTAAGGCACTACGCCGCAAGCGATACGAGCCCCGCCACCGCCCAGTGGCTGCGGCTTGTCGGCGTGGTTGTCACCACCGGCATGCACCATGACCGAACGGCCTCTCATGTCGGAAAGCTTGAGCCTGGGTGCCAGCACTGGCTGAACTGCCCTTCCGTCCGCGGCCACATACAGGGCAGGCAGGTCGCCCCGATGCCCATCTCCCCATGGAAGCTCGTGATGGCCGGTCTTTTCGGGATCATAGTGCCCGCCGGCACCGTGAGCCGCCACCGCCTTTCCATCCTTTTTATCCGGCTGACAGTTCGCGTGTTCATGAACATGGAATCCGTGCAGACCGGGCGGCAAGCTGTTCATGTCCGGCGTAAATACGAGCCCATACTTGCTTTCCGACACGACAACCTGCCCCACCTTCTTCTGCACACCTTTTTCATCGACCAGATTCATGGGGATCGTAATAGTTGACTGATTTGACTGATTTGCCTGAGGTGGCTGGTTTGCTTGATTTGATTGTGCGGATGCGGAAACCGAGATGCCTGCAAGCATCGCTATCAAAAGAATTCGCTTCATATTTTCTCCAAATTAATTTTGACTATGTTCCAACTGCTGCACACGCCAAGCGGAATTTGTGCCAGCCGGCTTAAAAAACAGCCTCCACGCCCGGCTTGTCGCCACCCCACTCCGTCTATAATTTCCGCCTCACTCCACCGCTTTGCCCGGAAGTCCGCCATGTCCCTGCTTGACCACCAGCTCGAACTGCTCGCCCCCGCCAAGACCGCCGAGATCGGGCGCGAAGCCATCCTGCACGGCGCGGACGCGGTGTACATCGGCGGCCCGGCCTTCGGCGCGCGGCACAACGCCAGCAACGAGATCGGCGACATTGCCGCCCTGGTGGAATTCGCGCATCGCTTCCATGCGCGCATCTTTGTCACGATGAACACCATCATGCACGACGCCGAGCTGGATCTCGCGCGCAAGCAGATCTGGCAGCTCTACGACGCCGGCGTCGATGCGCTGATCATCCAGGACATGGGTCTGCTGGAAATGGACCTGCCGCCGATCCAGCTGCATGCCAGCACGCAGTGCGACATCCGCACCGTCGAGAAAGCGAAGTTCCTAGGCAGCGTCGGCTTCTCGCAACTGGTGCTGGCGCGCGAACTCACCATTGAACAGATCAGGAAAATTCGCGCCGAAGTCGATACCCCGCTCGAATACTTCATCCACGGCGCGCTGTGCGTGGCGTTTTCCGGGCAGTGTTTCATCTCGCATGCCGACACCGGCCGCAGCGCCAACCGCGGCGACTGCTCGCAAGCCTGCCGCCTGCCCTACACGCTCACCGACGCCAGCGGCGGCGTGGTCGCCTATGACAAGCACCTGCTCTCGATGAAGGACAACGACCAGAGCGCCAACCTCGAAGCGCTAGTCGACGCCGGCATCCGCTCGTTCAAGATCGAAGGCCGCTACAAGGAAATGTTCTATGTGAAGAACATTACCGGCCACTACCGCCTGCTGCTGGACGAGATCATGGAGCGCCGCCCCGAATTCATGCGTGCCTCCAGCGGCCGCACGCGCCTGATGTTCACGCCGAATGTGGACAAGACCTTCCACCGCGGCCACACCGACTACTTCGCCACCGGCCGCCAGGAAGATATCGGCGCCTTCGACACGCCCAAGTACGTCGGCGTGGAACTCGGCACGGTCACGCGCATCGGCGCCGACCATCTCGACCTGGTGACGAACGCGCCGATGGCCAACGGCGACGGACTGGTCTACATGAACAAGCGCACCACGATGGGCATCCAGGTGAACACGGTGCAGAAGTTGGGTGAAGACGAAGAAGGCCAGCGCTGGCGCGTCTTCCCCAATGAGGCGATGAAGGAGCTGGCGGGCTTGAAGATTGGCAGCGTCGTCAGCCGCAACCGCGACCACGCGTGGGAAGGCGCGTTGCACAAGAAATCCGCCGAGCGCAAGGTCACGCTGCATCTCGCCTTAAGCGAACACGCCGACGGCCTGCGCCTGACCTTGATCGATGAAGACGGCATCACCACCGCCACCGATGCCGCGATCGCCTACCAGCCTGCGCAGCAGCCCGCGCAAGCCGAAGCCGCGCTGCGCACGAGTCTCGCCAAACTCGGCAACACCATGTTCGACGCCGGCAACGTGGAACTGAATCTATCGAAACCCTGGTTCGTGCCCGCCGCCGCCATCAACGCGCTGCGCCGCGACGCCATCGAAGCCCACGAAGCCGCGCGCCTGAAAGCCTGGCAGCGCCCGCCACGCAAGGCCCCGATCGAGCCGCCCGCCGCCTATCCCGACACCCAGCTTTCGTACCTTGCCAACGTCTACAACGACAAGGCGCGCGCCTTCTATCACAAGCACGGCGTGCAACTGATCGCCGCCGCCTACGAAGCGCATGAAGAACCCGGCGAAGTCTCGCTGATGATCACCAAGCACTGTTTGAGGTTCTCATTCAACCTCTGCCCCAAGCAGGCCAAGGGCGTGCAAGGCGTGCAGGGTCAGGTAAAGGCGGAGCCGATGACGCTCGTCTCCGGCAACGAGCGCTATACGCTGCGCTTCGACTGCAAGCCGTGCGAGATGCATGTGGTGGGGGCGATGAAGCCGGGGATTCTGAATTCGCCGCCGCCATCGGCAGTGCCCTATGCTGCGGAAAGTCCTTTAGTGTTCCATCGGAAGCGGCCCGTAGCCTGACCAACGGCTACTGAGTCAGAGTCGCGCCCCACGCGGCAATCACCGGACGGCGTTTTCTGCAGAGGCCGGTTGGTCGGCTTGTTCTAGTCGCCGGTCCGGACGTGAATGGCAAAGACGCCCAGCGTAGTCTAGGCGTTCCAGAAGGTCATCGGTTTCACGGTCGCAAGGGGTCGAGCTCAGTGATTCACACTGTACTCGCGAGGAGCTTCACATTCCCGCTGCGGGCATCGTCCGTTCCATCAAGCTTGAACACGGCGACTGCCTGGTTAAGCATCATGGTCTGCTCGCTCATGCTTTCAGCTGCTGCCGCTGCCTGATCGACGAGGGTCGCGTTGTTCTGCGTGAATTTGTCGATCTGTGCGATCGCGGTGTTGACCTCGCCAATGCCGCTGCGTTGTTCCAGGTTGGCCGCCATGAGCTCGTCCATGATGGTGGCCACCTGTTGAACGGATTTCACGATCTGCTCCATGCTGGCCCCTGCCTGGTTGACGAGCGCGCTGCCGGTATCGACCGTTTGCATCGAATCGACGATCAGTTGTTTGATTTCCTTCGCCGCGGTG
>JAQSWC010000214.1 GCA_029266815.1 Paucimonas sp. | reverse complement strand
GCTTGCCGGCAAGGCATTGGCAGTCGCCATCAACCGCGAAGTGGTGCCGCGAAGCCAATGGGTCGAGCGCGTGTTGCAGCCTTCGGATCGCGTCGACATCGTCAGGGCAATAGGCGGTGGTTGAGCAGTAAAGAAAGCTTTTTCCTGAGAGAGGGCTTTACAAGGAGCGAAAATGAATCTTAACGATCATCCGCAATCGGCATCGCAAGATAAAGGTTTGACGATAGCCGGTAAAACCTATCGCTCGCGCCTGCTGGTCGGCAGCGGCAAGTACCGTGACTTGGAAGAAACGCGTCTGGCGACCGAAGCCAGCGGCGCGGACATCATCACTGTCGCCATCCGTCGCGTGAACATCGGGCAGGATCCGAATGCTCCTAGTTTGCTCGACGTCGTGCCGCCATCGAAGTTCACGATCCTTCCGAACACTGCTGGTTGCTATAACGCCAAGGACGCGGTCTACACACTGCAGCTCGCGCGCGAACTGCTGAACGGCCACAAGCTGGTGAAGCTGGAAGTGCTGGGTGATGAAAAAACGCTGTTCCCCAACATGCCGGAAACTTTAAAGGCCGCCGAACAGCTGGTAAAAGACGGTTTCGACGTGATGGTCTACTGCAGCGATGATCCTATTCAGGCAAAAATGCTGGAAGGAATCGGCTGCGTTGCAGTGATGCCGTTGGCGTCGCTGATTGGCTCCGGCATGGGTATCTTGAATCCGTGGAATCTTTCGTTGATCATCGAGCAGTCCAGTGTGCCAGTGCTGGTTGATGCCGGCGTCGGCACGGCATCGGATGCGGCGATAGCAATGGAACTAGGCTGCGACGGCGTGCTGATGAACACCGCGATTGCGGGTGCACGTGATCCCGTCCGCATGGCGCGAGCGATGAAGCTTGCCATCGAGGCCGGACGCGAAGCCTATCTTGCCGGGCGCATACCGAAGAAATTTGCGGCATCACCCTCGTCGCCGATGGCGGGGAGGGCAACATGAAACGGCCTAGTGTGCTCGTGTTTGCCGGATGCGACCCAAGCGGCGGCGCAGGTATTCAGGCAGACATCGAAGCTATCGGAACCTTGGGGGCACATGCCTTGCCCATCATCACTGCGATGACGGTGCAGGACAACGACCGTGTGTATTCGGTGCACCCGGTTCCCGCTTCGCTGATCCAGCAGCAGGCCCGCGCACTGATGAAGAAAATCGACATTGCCGCGATCAAGATCGGTATCGTCGGCAACCGCGCGAATGCTGACGCAATTGCCGGCTTGATTGACGAAGTGCGGGAGAAAAACAAGGACGTGCCGGTAGTGCTGGACACGGTCTTTGCCAGCGGCCACGGCGACGCGCTGGCTACCGATAATGCGATCGACACCATCGCGCCAATGATGGCGCTTGCAACCCTGATCACGCCCAACCTGCCGGAAGCGGCAGCCCTGTGCGGCGGTGATCGCAGGCTCGACTCGCAGGTGCAGGCCTTGTTGTGCATGGCGCCTCACGTGTTGATCAAGGGCGCGCACGGTCCCGACGAAGCCAGCGTGGTTAATCGCTGGTTTACCGAAAGCGCATCGCGTTCCTGGAAATGGCCGCGTCTTAGAGGGCATTTTCATGGCACCGGATGCACGCTTGCTTCGGCGGTTGCAGCGCTGCTGGCGCGCGGTCAGACAATGGGCGATGCCATCGATCTCGCGCAGTCCTTTGTGAATGAGTCGCTTGAATCCGCGTACTCGATTGCACCCGGACAGAAGATTCCCAATCGCGCCGTCTCCCTTCTGGAGGAAAAAGCGTGAAAGGACTTTATATCGTTACGCCCGACTGGGACGACACGCAGGCGCTTCTGGGTAAAACCGAAGCGGCATTACGTGGCGGTGCGGAACTGGTGCAGTATCGTCACAAGACGGCAACGACGGAACTACGCAGGGAACAGTCTGTCCAGCTGCTGGAAATATGTCGGCGCTTCGGAAAGCCTCTGGTCATCAACGATTTTCCCGAGCTGTGCATCGAGATCGGTGCGGATGGAGTACATGTAGGAGGAACCGATGCATCGGTCAGTGAGATCCGCAAGCAACTCGGCGCGGGCAAAATCGTCGGTGCTTCATGCTACGGTGACTTGCAGCTTGCTCGGAACGCGCGCGCGGCTGGAGCAAGTTACGTCGCTTTCGGCGGCTTCTATCCATCCCGCGTGAAGAAATACGAGGTCTCGACCTCACCCAATATCATTGCGTTGTCAAAGGCGGAAATTCAACTGCCGGTGGTGGTGATCGGTGGAATGACGTTGGAAAATTCGCAGCCGCTGGTTCAGCGCGGAGCCGACATGGTCGCTGCCATCAGCAGCGTATACATGGCAGACGATGCGGAGAACGCAGCACGCGAATTCAGCGCTCTTTTTGCCGCCTGACGCACGCGGGTCCCTCGGGCGGCGGCTATAATCAGCCAATGCAAAACCTGCTCCACAACCTCAATCCCGAACAGCTTGCCGCTGTCACGCTCCCCAGCCAATCCGCTCTGATTCTCGCCGGCGCCGGCTCCGGTAAAACCCGTGTGTTGACGACAAGAATCGCCTGGCTGATCCAGACCGGCCAAGTGTCGCCGGCCGGCGTATTGGCAGTGACTTTTACCAACAAGGCGGCTAAGGAAATGTTTGCCCGTCTGTCCGCCATGCTGCCGATGAACATTCGCGGCATGTGGATCGGCACCTTCCACGGCCTCTGTAACCGACTGCTGCGCGCCCATCACCGGGATGCCGCTCTCCCTCAGACTTTCCAGATCCTCGATTCGCAGGACCAGCTTTCCGCCATCAAGCGCTTGCTGAAGGCGCATAACGTCGATGATGAAAAATATCCGCCGCGCAATCTGATGTATTTCATCAATAGCGCCAAGGAGCAGGGACTGCGTTCGCATGAGGTGGAAGCCAACGACGATTACAACCGTCGCTTCGTCGAACTCTATGCCTTGTATGAAGGCCAGTGTCAGCGGGAAGGGGTGGTGGATTTTGCCGAACTTCTGTTGCGCACCTATGAGCTTCTCATGCGCAACCAGCCGCTTCGCGAGCATTACCAGGCACGCTTCAGGCACATACTTGTCGACGAATTCCAGGATACGAACGACCTGCAATACAAGTGGCTGAAGCTGCTGGCTGGCCAGAATAATGCCGTGTTCGCCGTAGGTGACGATGACCAGAGCATTTACGCCTTTCGCGGCGCGAACGTCGGCAACATGATGGCGTTCGAGCGCGACTTCCATGTACAGAACCTGATCAAGCTGGAACAGAACTACCGTTCGCATGGCCATATTCTCGATTCCGCCAACAAGCTGATTGCGAACAACAGCAAGCGTCTCGGCAAGGATCTGCGCACCGACGCCGGACACGGCGAGCCGGTGCGCATTTACGAAGCCAGCAGCGACCTGCAGGAGGCGCAGTGGATCATCGAGGAAACCAAGAGCCTGATCGCCGAAGGAAAGCTGCGCAGCGAAATCGCCGTGCTGTACCGCTCCAATGCACAGTCGCGCGTGATCGAGCATGCGCTGTTTACTGCCGGCATCCCGTATCGTGTCTACGGCGGCCAGCGCTTCTTCGAACGCGCGGAGGTCAAGCATGCAATTGCTTACCTGCAGCTGATGGACAATCCGCACAACGATTCGGCCTTCCTGCGTGTAGTGAATTTCCCAACGCGCGGCATCGGGGCGCGATCGATCGAGCAGCTGCAGGATGCCGCGCGCCAGTACAACACCTCGCTTTACGCTGCCGTACCTTACATGGCCGGCAAAGCCGGTTCCTCGCTGTCAGCCTTCGTCAAGCTGATTGAAGGCATGCGCTTCGAGACGCAGAATCTGCCGCTGCAGGAAATGGTGCAGGTGGTGCTGGATGGAAGCGGCCTGATCGCCCACTATCAGAACGAAAAGGATGGTGCCGACCGCGTGGAAAATCTGGAGCAGCTGGTCTCAGCGGCGATGCTGTTCGTGTCCGAGGAAGGATTCGGCATCGATGCGCCGGCGCTGGCCGGCCCCCCCGCGCAAGCGATGGCGGGCGCCGCCCTGACCACGGAGGATGGCGTCGAGATCATCGATGCCGATGCGCCACTGGCCACTGTGATGTCGCCGCTGTCGGCATTCCTCTCGCATGCCTCGCTCGAAGCGGGCGACAACCAGGCGCAGGCGGGGCAGGACGCATTGCAGATGATGACAGTGCATTCGGCCAAAGGCCTGGAGTTCGATGCCGTATTCATCACCGGCCTGGAAGAAGGCTTGTTTCCGCACGAAAACAGTGCGCAGGAACAGGGTGGGCTGGAAGAAGAGCGCCGGCTGATGTATGTGGCGATTACACGAGCGAAGAAGCGCCTCTATATCAGTTTCTCGCAGTCGCGCATGCTGCATGGGCAGACGCGTTATGGCATCCGTTCGCGTTTCCTGGAAGAGCTGCCGGAAGCCTCGCTGAAATGGCTGTCACCGCGTGTGCAGCAGCATCGCTGGTTC
>JAQSWC010000213.1 GCA_029266815.1 Paucimonas sp. | reverse complement strand
GACATCGCTGTGCATCGTCCGCAATACGCCGAAGATGATTGCAGACATGCGTAGCTGGCGCAGCAATGTGCGCGAGAATTCGCTTCGCAATTTTCACCATCGGCACGAATGGAAATCATCGCGACCAGTAAAAGAAGCCGTCGCGGCAATTACACAACGCCTGGCCGCACACGGTTTCAAGACCAAAACCTTTGACAAGGACGGTGGAACGCTGATCGCCGGCCGCGCGGGAGCTGCAAGCAAGTGGGGCTATATTTTTGCCCACAGTGCAATCGTCATCATCTGCATAGGCGGCTTGCTGGATTCGGATTTGCCGATCCGTTTTCAGGAGTGGTTTCAAGGAAAAACGCCGTTTTCGGGTAACGGAGTGCTGATTTCCGAAATACCGGCCAAGCACCGGCTTTCCGTCGGTAATCCTACTTTCAGGGCAAATACCTTGATACCCGAGGGGGCGAGCAGCAGCACGGCCATGATTCCGCGTGGCGAAGGCGTGCTGATTCAGGAGCTGCCCTTTGGCCTGGAACTCAAGCGTTTCATCATCGAGTATTACTCCACCGGCATGCCCAAGCTCTTTGCCAGTGAGGTGATGGTGATCGATGGCGAAAAAAAATTCCCTGCGACCATCAAGGTGAATCAGCCGCTGATCTACAAGAGCGTCGCCGTGTACCAATCGAGTTTTGAGGATGGCGGCAGCAAGCTGAAAGTGGATGCGTATCCGATGGCCGGGTCGAATAATTATTCCTTCGAGCTGTCCGGCAACGTGGGTAGCTCGACGCCTTTAACAAATTCAAGCGGGTCGGAATATACCGTCGAATGGTCTGGATTTCGTGCGATCAACGTCGAGAATACGGCGCAGAACGGTCAGGATGTCAGGGCGGTCAATCTGGGTAGCCTCGACAAGCATCTCGGGTCCGCCGCAAAGAATGCCAACAACAAGGACTTGAAAAACGTAGGGCCGAGCGTGCAATACAAGCTGCGCGACAAAACCGGGCAGGCGCGAGAGTTTCACAATTACATGCAACCGGTATTGATCGATGGCGCTTATGTGTTCCTCGCCGGTATACGCGCATCGCCCAATGAGTCATTCCGTTATCTGCGTATTCCGGCTGACGAAGCGGACTCGGTCGTTGAATGGATGCGCTTGCGGGCTGCACTCCTGAACCCGGAGCTGCGTTCGGTGGCCGCCAAGCGCTATGCTCAGCGCGCCATGCCCAAGCTTGCCGACGAGCGGTTGAAAGAACAATTGGAACAATCCGCATTGAAGGGGTTGACCGTCTTTGCCGGGGACAGCAATCAGTCCGGCTATATCGCCGTGTCGCGTTTTCTTGAGAGCGTGCCGCCTGCGGAGCAAGAGAAAGCCGCCGACATTTTCATGAAGATATTGAACGGTTCCTTGTGGGATTTGTGGCAGGTCGCCCGCGAAAAGGAAAATTTGCCTTTATTGCCTGCGGACGAGAAGCATGGACGCTTCCTGCAATTAGCGATGAATGCCTATTCGGATTCCTTCTTTTACGGCGCTCCGGTCTATCTGAAATTACGCGGTTTTGAGGAGGTCAAAGCTTCTGTGTTCCAGGTAACGCGTTCGCCGGGAAAGAACGTCGTCTACCTGGGCTGCCTGTTGCTGGTGCTGGGTATATTCGCCATGTTCTATGTGCGGGAGCGGCGCGTCTGGATATGGTTGAAGCCGGATGAGGGCAAGGGTGTGCACGCACTGATGGCCATGAGCGCGCCGCGCAAGACACTGGATTTCGACAAGGAATTCGATGTTCTCAAGACAGGCCTTGCACAGGCATAGGAACGAAAAGCTATTCAGGCTGTGTCAAATGCGGCCAATGTGGAGAACAAGATGGAACTGACCGGGAAGCAAGACTATGTGATGCCGACGCCATTCTGGCGCACGTTGAATTGGTCGGACTGGGCGTATGCAGCGGCGTTAACGATCGGCGCACTGTTCGCCCTGAATCGGTTTGCCGACTACATGGATATCTATGAAAAAGGCATTCTGCTGCTGTCGGCTCCAGTATTTTCATGGCTCGGCTGGCGATGGAAACCAATACGTCCATTAATGGCCGGACTGGCCGTGTTGGCGCTCGGGGCGATTGCCTTGTATGAGGGCAATCTGGATATGGCAAACAAGAAATTCCTGCTCAAGTATTTTCTCTCCAGCCAATCCGCCATTTTGTGGATGAGCGCCTTGTTCTTGCTGTCAACGCTGTTCTACTGGGGCGGGTTGCTCTCCAGGTCGGATTTCGGCGCTTCGGTAGGAAGCAAGCTGTGCTGGGGAGCAGTGGTGCTGGGCTTCACGGGCATGCTGGTGCGCTGGTACGAGTCCTACCTGATCGGGGCCGATGTCGGGCACATTCCGGTATCGAACCTCTATGAGGTGTTCATCCTTTTTTCGATGATCACGGCGCTTTTTTATCTGTACTACGAACATCACTATGGTACGCGCCAGCTCGGGCCGTTCGTCCTGATCATTATTGCCGCCGCAGTCGGGTTTCTCCTGTGGTACACGGTCAGCCGCGAAGCATCCGACATCCAGCCACTGGTGCCAGCGTTACAGAGCTGGTGGATGAAAATCCATGTGCCGGCAAATTTCATTGGCTATGGCACCTTTGCACTGGCGTCCATGGTTGCATGGGCATATCTGCTGAGAAATGAAAGCAAGGCAGCGCTGTGGGTCGGCTTGGTAGGCGTACCGCTCGGTCTGCTAGTCTTTGCATGGGCCGTTGCGGGCCTATCCGCTGTCTGGGCTGTGGATGGCGTTTCGCCCAACATTCTTGCTAACCTGAAGACAGCTTCATGGTTCGCCATCGGCTTGGCAGCAATGTTCTCCTTCTCCATCGCACTTAAGCACAGGATTGCAGCCCGGCTTCCTGAAAACACGATTCTCGACGACGTGATGTACAAGGCCATCGCCGTCGGTTTCGCGTTCTTCACCATCGCGACTATTCTCGGCGCCTTGTGGGCGGCGGAAGCCTGGGGCGGCTATTGGTCCTGGGATCCAAAGGAAACCTGGGCATTGATCGTCTGGCTGAACTATGCGGCATGGCTGCATATGCGGCTGATGAAAGGGCTGCGCGGCCAGATGGCGGCATGGTGGGCGCTGGTGGGATTGCTGGTCACCACGTTCGCATTCCTGGGCGTCAATATGTTCCTGTCCGGATTGCATTCCTACGGCGAGCTTTGATCTTTTCGACTGGCCGCAGGCATTCCTGCAGAAGCGGCTGTTGTGGTGTAAGGTCTTTCATGGTCGGTCCGACCATGAAGCAGTACGCCACTCGATGGAGCAGCCATGTTGATCAAGCGTCCCCCTTACGGCATCGACCCGCCGTCTTCTTCGGAAATCACGCCGCGCGAGGTCTATGAAGGGCGACGGATTTTTCTGAGGCAGGCGGCCATAGGTGCGGTCGCTACAAGCGGGTTGCTCAACCTATCTCCGGCCAGCGCCGCGGCGCAGAAATTGCCGGCAAAACCGAATCCCGCTTATCTGCCAGCCGACAAGCCCACTGCGTACAAGGACGCGACGGGCTATAACAATTTCTACGAATTCGGCACCGATAAATCCGACCCTGCGCGTCATGCGGCAAGCCTGATTACGCGCCCTTGGACCTTATCGATCGAAGGCGAAGTCAAGAAACCATTCATTCTGGATATCGATGCCTTGCTGAAGCTGGCGCCGCTTGAGGAGCGCCTGTACCGCCTGCGCTGCGTGGAAGGCTGGTCGATGGCGATACCGTGGATAGGTTATCCCTTGTCGGAACTGATCAAGAAGGCTGAGCCGACAGGCAATGCAAGATTCGTCGAATTCACGTCGCTCGCGGACAGGAAGCAGATGCCAGGACTCGGCAGCTCCGTGCTCGACTGGCCTTACGTCGAAGGGTTACGTCTGGATGAGGCAAACCATCCGCTCACGCTGCTTACGCTGGGCATGTATGGCGAGGTGCTGCCCAATCAGAATGGCGCGCCCGTGCGCATCGTCGTGCCCTGGAAATACGGATTCAAATCGGCCAAATCCATCGTGCGCATCCGCTTTACGCGCAACCAACCTCGCACGGCATGGAACCTCAGCGCGCCGCGTGAATACGGCTTTTATTCCAACGTGAATCCGGAAGTCGACCATCCCCGCTGGTCGCAGGCAACAGAGCGGCGCATCGGTGAAGACAGTTTCTTTTCGCGCAAGCGCAAGACCTTGATGTTCAATGGCTATGGCGAGGTGGCATCGCTTTATGCCGGCATGAATCTGAAACGCTTTTACTGAAGAGGCGGCGCTTGGTTACCGGTTTCATGACGCCCTGGCGCATTACCCTGTTGAAGTCGCTGATCTTCTTGCTGGCACTTCTACCCTTCAGCCGACTGGTGTGGGGTGCATTCAATGACGGCCTCGGCGCCAATCCGATCGAGTTCATCACTCGCAACACCGGAGACTGGACGCTTTACTTTCTCTGCATGACGTTGACTGAGGCGGGTTTCAGGATGGAACTGGCTTTTGAAACTGCGGCGCATGCTGGGACTATTCGCTTTTTTCTATGCCTGTCTGCATTTCCTGACCTTCCTTTGGTTCGATCATTTTTTCGACGTGGGCGCCATGTTGAAGGACGTGGCGAAGCGGCCTTTCATCGCGGTAGGCTTCGCCGCGTTTCTGCTGCTGGTCCCATTGGCGGTGACCAGCGCGAACCGCATGGTGCGGCTGTTGGGAGGGAGGCGATGGCAGGCTTTGCACCGCACGGTCTATGCCATTGCGGTTCTGGCGATACTGCATTTCTGGTGGATGAAGGCCGGCAAAAACGATTTCACCGAGCCGGCGCTATTCGGCATCATCGTCGGCATATTGCTGGTATTGCGTGTGCCGCGCATTGCCGTCCGCCTGAGTGCATTGCACGGTCCGCGCAAGACGGGCTGACTTCTATTTCAAGATTGATTCAAGTGCAAACAGTTCAGATGGATTTTCGCGCTTGCGAATCAAATGGGCCTGATCGCCATCGACAATGACTTCAGCCGCGCGGCCGCGCGTGTTGTAGTTTGACGCCATCGTCATGCCGTATGCTCCGGCGGAGAGGATTGCCAACAGATCTCCCTCCTGCAGCGAAAGCTCGCGCGAACGTGCCAACCAGTCTCCTGATTCGCATACCGGACCAACAATGTCGTAGGTTTTTGCCGGCTGCGAATGCTGCACGACCGGCTCCACGCCATGCCAAGCTTCATACATGGCCGGCCGCATCAGGTCATTCATCGCCGCATCGACAATGGCGAAATGCTTGGTCGCGCCATGCTTCAGATACTGCACTTCGGTAAGCAATATGCCAGCATTGCCTACAATCGAACGCCCGGGCTCGAACATCACTTTGATGGGCTTGCCCTGGTGGTTGTGGAGGCGCCACTGGTTGATACGGGCGAAAACGCGCTCGACGTACTTCGCAATAGCGACCGGTTCGTCATCTTTATAGTTGATGCCGATGCCGCCGCCGATGTCGAGGTGGTGCAGATGGATACCCTCTCGCGCCAGCGCATCTACCAGATCGATCAACTTGTCCAAAGCTTCCAGTAGCGGCGCATCGTCCAGCAATTGCGAACCGATGTGACAATCGATGCCGACCGGGTGAATATGCGGCAGCGAGGCAGCGGCACGGTAAGTCGAGAGCGCATCCTCGAATGCCACGCCAAACTTGTTTTCTTTCAGGCCGGTGGAAATGTAAGGGTGGGTTTTTGCGTCCACGTTCGGATTGACGCGAAGCGATATCCTGGCTTGCTTGCCGACACTGCCCGCCACTTCATTCAGGCGATGCAGTTCGGGGATAGATTCCACATTGAAACAGAGAATGTCGTGCGACAGCGCCAGGCGCATTTCTTCACGCGTCTTGCCCACACCAGAGAAAATCACCTTCTTCGGATCGCCGCCTATGGCAAGCACGCGCTCCAGTTCGCCGCCGGAGACGATGTCGAAGCCGGCTCCCAGTTCCTTCAGCAGGTGAAGAATCGCGAGATTCGAACTGGCTTTCATCGCATAGCAGACGAGCGCGCCATCGTCACCTTGTGCGTAAGTCTTGCAGGCATTGGCGTAGGCAAGAAAACTTTCCGTCAATGCCGCCTTTGAATAAACATAGGTAGGCGTGCCGAACAGTTTTGCGACTTCGATCGGTGAGAGACGTGCTTTTCGGGGTTGCGCTATCCTGCTTCGCAGGAAGATACAGCGGACCGCGCTGACCGCAGCCCGCCACGAGGCAGCACAATACGGCACAGCAGAAAGACGATCGCAATAAACTAAAATGCGGCTTCATAAAGCAGATCGAAACAATCAATTTATCAAGGCTTTGGAGTGTAGCATGACGGAAAGTGAATTCCTGGTGCTGGCGGATGCAACGCTGGGCGAAATAGAAGCGGCTTTCGAGCGCGCCGGCGAGGATGCCGATGTTGATATCGAATGCAGCCGCAGCGGTAACGTGCTCGAGATCGAGTTTGTCGACAATGGCGCAAAGATCATCGTCAACAGCCAGGCGCCGATGCAGGAAATGTGGATCGCATCACGTACCGGCGGATTCCACTACAAGCGCGAAGGCAGCATCTGGAAGAACACGCGGGATGGTTCAGAGTTGTTTGCGGCGCTTTCACATGTCGCGGCCGAGTTGGCTGCCAAGCCGATGGCGCTGAAACAGGGGTGATATAGCTGCGTCCCGCCAAGAAAGCGGGACGCATGCGGATTCAGAACAGTTCGTTCTTCACTTCATCCTTGGCGCTCTCCTGCTCGCTGGAAGGCTGCGCGCCTATTTCCAGATTCTGGATGCCCGCTCCGGGCGGATTCTCCACATAGTAATAGTCGCCGTTCGCCTCGATGATTCCTTCAGGCATTTCCTTTTCCTCAACCGGCACATCCTTCAAGGCCTTTTGCATGTAATTGATCCAGATCGGCAAGGCAATACCGCCGCCGGTTTCGCGGCTGCCCAGGCTCTTGGGCTGGTCGAATCCTATCCATGCAACGCCGACAATGTTCGGCTGGTAACCGCAAAACCAGGCATCGATCGAATCGTTGGTGGTGCCTGTCTTGCCAGCGATGTCCGGGCGTTTGAGCGAAAGCGCCTTGGTGGCCGTGCCGAAGCGCACCACGTCCTTCAGCATGCTGTCCATCAGGAAGGCATTGCGTTCATCGATCACGCGGTTCGCCTGGTCTCCCGCTTTGTCCGGCGTGGCTTGCGACAGTACCTTGCCTTGCGTATCGGTGATTTTTGAAATCAGGTAAGGATTGACCTTGTAGCCGCCGTTGGCAAATACCGCATAAGCGCCTGCCATTTGAAGCGGCGTGACATTGCCGGCCCCGAGGGCCAGGGTCAGGTATGGCGGATTCTTGGCGGCATCGAAGCCGAATCGGGTCGTGTATTCCTGACCGTATTTCGCGCCTATCTTGTGCAGGATGCGGATCGATACCATGTTCTTCGATCTCGTCAGACCGCGGCGCATGCTCATCGGGCCTTCATACTTGCCGTCGTAATTCTTCGGCTCCCACGCCTGCCCGCCGGTTTGGCCCGAGCTGAAACTGATTGGCGCGTCGTTGACCATGGTCGCAGGAGACAGGCCTTTCTCGAGTGCGGCTGAATAGACGAAGGGCTTGAAGGAAGAGCCGGGCTGGCGCCAGGCTTGGGCTACGTGATTGAACTTGTTGCGGTTGAAGTCGAATCCGCCCACCAGGGCGCGGATCGAACCGTCATTCGTATTGGCTGCGACAAATGCCGCCGCCACCTCCGGCATCTGGGTGATGCTCCACGTTTTTCCATCCTGCTGGATCACGCGGACGATGGAACCGCGCTTGATGCGGCGATTGGGCGCGGCCTTCTCGGTCAATGCACTTGCGGCAAAGGTAAGGCCTGAGCCTGTGATTGTAATTTCCTCACCGGACGCCAACTCCACGCGTACTTGCT
>JAQSWC010000212.1 GCA_029266815.1 Paucimonas sp. | reverse complement strand
TTGACCATTGTATTGGCCGATCCGTCGTCACAACAGGTGATGAACGCTCGCCTCCCGCTCGGCTCGCCGCTTCCCAGGCGTATCGATCCCGAATCGAACAATGAAGCGTTGCGTGACAAGACGCCCGGCATCAGCAACCTGGTTTATTCGCCGGTACTAAAGAACTATTGTTTTACCGCCCGCATTCCCATCATCCGTAGTGGCAAGGTGGTTTATATATTGAACGCGGTCATCAACCCAAACTCGATTCAGGAATTGCTCAAGAAGCAGCGCGTGCCGGCGGGAAGCGTCGTTGCGGTCTTCGACCGGCATTTCAATGTCGTTGCCAGAAACCTCAATCACAAGGAATGGATCGGCAAACCGGCTTCGCCGGATTTGCTGGCACTGTTGAAAAAGAAGGAGACGACGGGTTTCAACATGACCCACACGCTCGAGGGTTTTCCGGTCTATACGATCTATCTTCGTTCTGAATCCACCGGCTGGTCCGCTGCGCTCGGCATCCCGGTTGCCTCGCTTGACAAGCCGATCGCCACTTCCTACACGATCTTCGGTGGAGCAATCCTATTGTCCGCCGGACTGGGATTGCTGGCGGCTTACATGATCGGCCGTACCTTGATCAACCCGATGCGGGAACTGGAAGACGCAGCGATTTCCATCGGCGAAGGCAATACTCCCCACATGCCGAACACCTCGCTTCCGGAAATCAGGCGCGTGGCCGCCGCGCTGGAAGCCGCCCACCTGGAGCGCGAGAAATTGCTGCAGAGTGAACGCGAAGCGCGGCTGCTGGAGCAGCAGGCAAGGATAGGCGCCGAAAACGCAAACAAGGCGAAGGACGAGTTCCTTGCCATGCTCGGTCATGAACTGCGCAATCCGCTTGCCGCCATATCGTCAGCCTGGCAGATACTCGATTTGACCGGGCGCACCATCCCGCAACAGACGGAGGCGCAGGCCAAGGCTGTCATTCGCCGCCAGATGCGCCACCTGGCTCGGCTCACCGGCGACCTGCTCGACGCGGGCCGGGTGATCATGGGCAAGATTCCGATCGACCGCAAGCCGCTCAATTTCGCCGATCTGATCCGCAATGTCCTCGACGCGTTGAAGAACACCGGCCAGCTCTCCAGTCATGAGATCGGCATCACCCTGGCCCCCGTATGGGTGGAGGGCGACACCACCCGGCTGGACCAGATCGTCAACAATTTATTCACCAATGCGGTGAAGTACACCCCGGCTTACGGCGCGATCGCAATTTCCCTGGAACGCGAAGGCAATGCGGCGGTTTTGCGCGTGCGCGACAACGGCCTGGGACTCGAACCCGACTTGCTGCCGCGCGTATTCGATCTCTTCGTGCAAGGCCAGCGTTCCATCGACCGCTCGCAGGGAGGTCTGGGTATCGGCCTGACGCTGGTGCGGCGTCTGGTGGAACTGCATGGCGGCCACATTGAAGCGAAAAGCGACGGGCCGGGCAAGGGCAGCGAATTCATCGTTCGCATACCGGCGATTGAAACGGCAGAAGCGCCGGTTCCGCAGTCAACGGAATCTCTGGCGCAGCCGCAGGACATCGTGATCGTTGAAGACAATGACGACGTGCGCAACAGCCTGCGCAGTTTCCTGGAACTGGAGGGCCACCGGGTGAGCGAAGCGAGCGACGGCGCCACCGGCGTGGAAACCATACTCGGCAGACGTCCTGCCATTGCGCTCATCGACATCGGACTGCCGGTACTGAGCGGCTTTCACGTCGCGCGCGCGGTCAAGGAGCAGGCGGGCAGGAGTATTTTCCTGATAGCGATCACCGGATACGGCAGTACGGACGACCGGCAACAGGGTTTGCTCGCCGGCTTCGATGCTTATCTGGTCAAGCCTGTGGATTTCAACGCCTTGCGGAAGACGATTGCCGACGCGTCGAGCGGCCATACGCCGACTGCGGCTGAAGCGTGAAGTCACGCACGCGCTTGCGTGAATCTTGCGCGACGCTCTGCCTTCAACGGAGAGCATCGCGCAAGACGTAGCCGACGTGCCCTACTTGCGGCGCGCCTGTATTGCTTCGATCTGATCCATGATGCTATTCATGCGGGCGACAACCGCCTTGTAAGGCGCCGGCGTCGCCAGGTCCACGCCGGCGGACTTCACCAGCTCGTAGGGATAGGCCGATCCGCCCGCCTTCAAGACATTCAGATAGCGTTCCACCGCACCGGGCTCGCGTTTGAGAATGGAATCGGCGAACATGGAACCCGCCGCGATTGAGGTTGCATACTGGAAGACATAAAAGTGCCGGTAAAAGTGCGGAATGTAAGCCCACTCCACGGCATACAAATCATCGATCTTTACCACGCCCTGGGCATCGCCGTGATAGCGCTTCAGGATCTCGCCGTAGAGCTTGGTCAGCGATTCGCCCGTCAGCGACTCGCCGCGGTCCACGCGGGCATGGACTTCACGCTCGAAGTCGGCAAACATCGCCTGGCGGAAAAAGGTGCCGCGCATGTTTTCCAGCGCCGAACCGAGGTAGAGCAGACGCTCGTCGTCGCTCTTTGCCACCTTCAGCATGTGATCCAGCAGCAGCACTTCATTAGTGGTCGAGGCAATCTCCGCCGTGAAGATCGGGTAATCGGCAGTAACGAAAGGCTGTGTCTTGTTGGCCAGCACAGAGTGCATCGCATGTCCCCACTCATGGGCAAGCGTGGACACGGATTCGTAGTCATCGTTGTAATTCATGAGCACGAACGGATGCACGTCATAAGCAGCGCCGTTCATGTAGGCGCCCGAACGTTTGCGCGGGCGCGGATACGTATCCATCCAGCGGTTCTTGAATCCTTCAGCCATGGTCTTTACATACTCCGCGCCGAGCGGCTTGGCCGAGTCCAGCGTCAGCTGGGTGCCGACATCGATCGGATACTTGAGATTACTCTTTACCAGCGGCGGATAGATATCGTAATAGCGCATCTCCTGCACACCCAGCATCTTGGCGCGCAGCTTGAAGTAGCGATGCAGTGTCGGCAGGTTGGCATTGGCCTGCTCGATCAGCGTGTTGTAGACGGCCACCGGCACATTGTTGGCATCCAGCGCGCGCGTGATCGTGTCGGGATACTTGCGCACCTTGGTATAGGCTGTATCCCTTTTCATCTGCTCGTAGAAAGAGACGCCGAACGTGCGCTCGAACTCTTTCCATTTTCCCCAGAAGGCATCGAACACTTTCTTGCGATCCTCCCGGTTGGCGACCGCGCGATACTTGGTATAGGCCGACTGATCGAGGCGAGGCGTTTCACCATTCGACAGGGTGACGGTCGGCCACGGCATGTCGGCATTTGCGAGGATCGAATATACCGACTGTGCCGCTTCCGTCGCCAGCCCGAAGTTGGCAATCAGGTTTTCGCCCTCTGTATCCAGGGTATGCGGTTTCATGCGCAGGATGTCGTCGAGCGGATGGCGGTAGATGGCGAGTGCCTTGTCCTGTTTAAGGAACGCCGATACCTTCGGCGCGCCCAGCGACAGAATTTCCGGGCTGACAAAGGACGTTGCTTCCGCAAGCTGGGTACCCAGCACGTCGGCACGCTGGCTCAGCTCCAGTCCGGCATTCGCTCCGGTATCCTCGTCATGCATCTGCGATGCGTAGGAAGCCAGACGCGCATAGCGTTTCTGCAAGTCGGCATTCAGGTCGAGGCATGTCTTGAAGCGTGCGACGGATTCGCCGAGCTGCCCCTTGCAGCCTCCGAATTCCTGGAGCTGTTTTTTCAGCTTTACTTCATCCGCGTCCCAGTCCTTCTGGGATGCGTACAAGTCTTTCAGATTCCAACGGTCTTTGTCGCTCTCAGCAGCGCTGGTCATCAGCGGCGCGGCCATCAGAAACGGAATCAGCAAATACCTCTTCATGTCGTCTGCCCTTAGAAATGGTGAAAATGATACGTTCCGCCGCGGCTGGATTTTGCGCCGCCGAGCCGAATGGAAATCCGGCGATATCCGATTGTAGTGCCCTGGCGCAAAAGGGATTGTGCGCCTACGGAATGGTGCCGGAATGACAAATATTAAAACCTTATTTTCGGCATTATTTTGCCTCCAGGCGATAACCGGCGATGTATGCGGACCGGTGCAGCCAACCAACATCGCCGCGCCGCAGTCTTTCATTTTTCACGCAGGCGTTTTACATTACCTGCTGAAACAAATTATTCGTTTTGGTTCAATCAAGTCGGGTACACTGAGCCGATGACCACGCAGATACTGGCACTTGATATCGCTGGCAATCCTTTCGACTGGATTCTGCCGGAAGACGCGATACTTTATTACGCCACGAACAAGGTCGCCTGGGAACTGGGGGATCGCGAGTTCATTTTCCGCGGCGGCTATTCGCGCAGCGGCGTCCAGTCCAGAATCACGATCAAGCCCATCATCGCCATTGCGGGCAGTGAAATCATGGCCCGCATGCTGAAGGCAGAATTGCCTTTAACGCATCATAACGATCTCCTGTTCAAGCGTGACC
>JAQSWC010000211.1 GCA_029266815.1 Paucimonas sp. | reverse complement strand
CGAAAGAGGGGATGATGCAGAAGAGCCTGCCCGACTAGGAACGGCGCCGGCCTTTTTTCAGGATTGGTTGCTGCTCTTGACCGGCCGCTGCCATCCTTCAATGGTGGACTGGCGGGCACGCGACACCGTGAGTTTTCCTGCAGGTGCGTCTTTGGTCAGTGTGGTTCCTGCGCCCACAGTCGCACCTTTTCCCACCGTCACCGGCGCAACAAGCTGGCTGTCGCTGCCGATGAAAGCGTCATCTTCGATCACGGTACGGAATTTGTTCACGCCATCGTAATTGCAGGTGATGGTGCCTGCGCCGATGTTGACGCGCGATCCGATGGTGGTGTCGCCTATATAGCTCAAGTGATTGGCCTTGCTGCCAGCGGCGACGCTGCTGTTTTTCACCTCGACGAAATTGCCGACATGAACCTCGTCGGACAGCGCCGTGCCCGGCCTGAGTCGTGCATAAGGCCCGATCAGGCAACGCGGTCCAACCGACGCGCCTTCGATGTGCGAAAACGGTTTGATCTGAGTGCCGGCGGCAACCGATGAATTCTTGATGATGCAATAGGCGCCTATCGACGCGCCCTCTTCCAGAGAGACATTTCCTTCGAATACGCATCCCACGTCGATGAAGACGTCGCGCCCGCAGGTCAGCGTGCCTCGCACGTCAAGACGTTCAGGGTCGGCCAGCGTCACACCGTGTTCCAGCAAGGCGCGTGCGACATTACGCTGATGTATACGTTCGAGTTCCGCCAACTGCACTTTGCTGTTGACACCCAGGGTTTCCCACTCGGCAGCAGGCTGCGTGCTGACCACCTCTACCGAGTCTCCCACCGCGCGCGACACGATGTCGGTGAGGTAATACTCACCCTGCGCATTGTTGTTCGACAGCGTGCACAGCCATTTTTTCAGCATGGCTGTGGGCGCCACCATGATGCCGGTATTGATTTCGCGGATCGCTCTCTGGCTTTCATCGGCATCCTTTTGCTCGACGATGCCGATGATGTTGCCGTTCTTTCGCACGATGCGGCCGTACCCAGTGGGATCTTCGAGTTCGACGGTCAATACGGCGAGCTTGTCCGCGCCCGCCGCATTCGCCAGCTTCTGTAGCGTGGAAGGCGAAGTCAGCGGCACGTCGCCATATAGAACCAGAGTCGGCACGCTCTCGTCGAGATGAGGCACTGCCTGCATGACGGCGTGCCCGGTGCCGAGCTGAGGTTCCTGCCTGACGAAAACAGTGTCTTCTGCGCGCAACCTCTCCGGCACGGCCTCGCCGCCATGTCCATAAACAATGCACAATTGCCTGGGGTTTAAAGTGCGCGCTGCATCAGCGACATGGGAAAGCAAAGGTTTTCCGGCGAGCGGATGAAGAACCTTGGGCAAAGCGGATTGCATTCGCTTGCCCATGCCGGCAGCGAGAATGACGACGTTCATAAGAGGCAGCTCCCAGTGATGCAAAATTCTAACATGCGGGTTTTCAGGCTTTTTGGACGTCTATTGTCCCTGTTTGCAGCAGTCTGCATATTGAGTTCATGCAGCCTGGCGCGTTTTGGCTACTCCTATATCGAGAAGATTTCCTAGTGATGGCTGAATAGCTATCTCGATGTCAACGCTGAATAGGCAATACGGGTGAAGAGGGACGTGAAAAGATTCTTTGCATGGCATCGGACCATCCAACTCAAGGATTTTATGTACAAGTGCTTGCGGCAAATCAGATTCGCCTGCGGAGGAAGGAAATAAGTAAAGATTCATTCAAAGCAGCCGGCCAAAGAGGTAGAAATCGACATGCTGCGGGAGTATGTGCAGAATTTTGATGCAAGCCGCTACGGCATAAAATACGGACATTCCAATCATAAGCCGGTGCTGGAAAAGCGCCGGAACGCCTGGTTCGCGACGATCGCAGCCGTCTTCAATCTCGCAACGCCCGCGCAGCAGAAGGCCAGCACTCGGAAACTGCAGAAACGGATTGATGAGTTCAATGTGCTGGCGATGAAGCCTTAAGTCCGATAACGTTTCCTAGTTTCCTATTATTGGAAAGAGGTGATGCCGAGCCGTCTGCGGCATGGCTCGGTTCATTCGCCTGCCGATCTACCATCTTCGTCCTTCGCTTGGGTGCCTGCCCTCCTGCAACGGACGGCGATGCTCGTTTCGAGGCGCGTTGCTGCTCGTGTTTGGTTCCTGCGTTTCCTGAGGCGCCGCGACGCGAGCTGCCCTACCTTTTTCCCATTCCATGCGTTGGCGCTGCATATCGTGGGGGGGCGCAATCGTAACGGGCGCGCTCCGTTCGGGCTGGCGCAGTTCACGTCGCTCGTCGATCTGCGGCATAGGCACCTGCGGCAGTGCGGCGCGTTCAACCCTCCCGTATGCTTCCTCGCTAGCAGGAGAGCGGCGGATTTCTGTATGTACCTGTTGCCTACGCTCCAAGCGACCTACGTCCCTTTCGTCTAGCCGGCGTTCCCGAGGTGGCTGGAAGCGCGGTTCAATATGTTGCACGTCACGCCCGTCGCCTCGCTCTGGTTCACGTCTCCATTCCTGACGAGGGGCACTATGCTCATGGGTAGCCTGCGCGGCTCCTTGACGGCGCAGGCGTTCCAGACGGTCGGCATCAGGCTGTATGGGCCCATCAAGACGTCCCGGCCCTATCATCTCGCGCTTTTTCCCGGAGTCGGTTTTTTCCGCACGATCATGTCGCGTGGCAGTCGCGTCGTTGCGATGTATGCGGGTGCCCTCGACACTGCGAATATCACCAGAGGTATTTGCAGGCATGTGTTCTAACCGTTGATGCATGCGCGCACTACGGTCTTCCCGTGATGCCGAGGAAATAGATGGATTCTGATCGATCGAGATCGGCCTCGGCACGATCGCCGCAGGGGCAAGTGGCGATGACGGTGCGGTGCGGAGTGCGCGGTGATCGCGCAGATCCACGGCGCTGCCGGTTACGTGGATAGCGGTTCTTTTCTTGAAGTGCTCACCCGGCAGCGCGGTAACTGCATGGCGAATGTCACGATTGCGATAGCGCGTATCCGCTCTTGCGGCAGGATTTCCGTTGACATAGGTAACGTTGGTGATATTGGTGACATGTGTGACGTTAACCTGCTTGATATAGGTAGGTGAAACACGGTACGCCGGCACATATACCTCGCGAGGAGCGAGCGGAAACCAACCGACGGCTGGCGAGCCGATAGACGTCGACACGCTCCAGTTTTTGCCGCCCACCCACCCAACCAACGCCGGTGCCCACATCGGCCGGGCTATGCGCGTGCCGGGTGTCCAGCACCAGCGGCTGTCCAGCCATACCCAGCGGCCGTAATGGGACGGAGCATAACCCCAGGGAGCGCTATCGACCCAGGTCCAGCCCCATGGTTCCACCCACAGCCAGCGGCCGGAACGGTAAGGCGCCCATCCCACGGGTACATGATGCGGGTACCAGACGCGGCCGTACTCGACAGTCGTGCGCCAGCCGCCGTAGGCATCGAGATCTTCAACGCCGGTCATTTCACTCGACACGTATCGCACGGAGTTGGCGCGGTCGTCACGGTTTTCGCGCGAAGCGACCCAGTCGTCGAAATCGTCCCGGCCGTAGTCGGGCGTGTTCGTTACGCGCAGGTCGCCGTCGACCGATTCCGCGCGTCTTCCCGAAGACAATGAAATGCTGGCATCGCCGGCATCGAAACGTACGCTGCCGGATTGCACGCTAATGGCACTCGCATCGGGAGCATAGCCGGCATCCACGCGGAAGCGTGCCGGTTCGTTCGGACGAATCCTGGTTTGCGGCGTTTCCATTTCAAATTCGCGCGCGATCTCGTTATTGCGAATGCGGACGATGGCGGCTCCGCGGTTCAGGCGAAGCACCAGATGGTTGTCGTCGATCCTGATCGCCTCTAGTTCAGAGCTTGCATCAAGGCGCACGGCGGTTGAACCGATGCGCAGTTCGGTTCGTGAACGCCTGCCTGTCGTGATCATCATGTCCGACACGACTGGCCAGTTGAGCGATACCGGTCCTGATTCTTCGGTGCGGAAATCGCGGTAGGTAACGTTTCCTTCTATATAAGAGATCTGTCCGGCGCGCCCCGGCGGATCCGCCCAGGCTTGCACTGCGCAAAAGAGGAGAGAGAAAAGAAGAATGCCCGATTTGAAGAATTTCATTGGAGGCCTCATGATCCGCTGGACGGAAGGGTTTGCAGAATGGCGAACGACATGCAATCCCGCAAAAAGGTTAACGGGCGAGCGCCAACCGGGCAGACGGCCGTTACAAAACGTTGCAAAAGCGCATGGCGCCGGGCACTCGGGCAGGCCTTCAGTCGAGCTGGGTCAGCGGAATAATGCTGGTCGGGGAGCCGGTCGAACAAGGTTCTTCATCGAAGGCGATGTCCCCGTTCTGGTCTGGAATGCCGGTAGCCGACAAGCCGGTGAAATCGAACAGGCTTCTGTCCATCAGGTGAGACGGCACGACGGTCGACAGGGCAGACGATATGTTTTCCACCCGGCCCGGAAATTTCTTTTCCCATTCCCGCAGCATGCCCTTGATCTGCTTGCGCT
>JAQSWC010000210.1 GCA_029266815.1 Paucimonas sp. | reverse complement strand
ATAAATCGTCACGCCACCTAAAAAGAGATACGGATGAATCCCGCGCCAGGAAGCATAGATATTGCTGATAGTGACCTGCCGGCCGACGGTGTCGGAAAACATCCGTTCGACTGTTTCCTTGTAGCGGTCTATTTGAGGAAGTACGTGATAACGAAGGCCGAGAAAAGCAATGCCGAAAAGGAAATAGAAAAGAATCGTCAGTCTGAGGATGATGCCGAAGGCGTGATGAGTGATCAGATTCGCATAGCGATAGCCATGTCTCAGCCAGTGCCAGTAAAAGGCGGCTCGGCGAACGGCGGACGGCGAGTAATGATCTACGCGCATTAACTGCTATTTATTGAAATTGGCCAGCGTACAATGTCGTCATTATCGCGCAAGAAGTTTCTTGCCGTCAGTGAAAAGGCGGCTACATGGTACTGCCTCGTGTTTTCAGTGTGATTAAAGAATGACTCCCTCTTTGACAGGAAATCTTTCCTCAAGGTTCTATTCCCTCTGGGTAAATGGCCAACCGGGACGCCAGACGGCTATTGATGAAACAGCGCAATTATCCTTGGACCTGGACGCCTTTGCGCGTCTGTTACAAAAAGAAATAGAGAACGGCGTCTCTCTTCCCGGTGCCATGCGCCGCGTGCGCAATCTTGTCATGGCCCATTTGATCGACCGCGATCTGAGCGGACGGGGAACGCTGGACGAAGTGCTTGCCACCATCAGCGCATTTGCCCAGTTCGTGGTACGTACCCATGTCGGAGCCCTTCACACAGAATTGACCGCGTTGCACGGCATTCCAACCGGCGAGGAATCGGGAGAGGCGCAGGAACTGGTGGTGCTGGGGATGGGCAAGCTCGGCGGCGGCGAACTCAACGTCTCTTCCGATATCGACCTGATCTTTTGCTATGCCGAAGACGGCGACACCGTCCCTTCCTCGCCGGAGCAGCGCCCCCTATCCAATCATGAATTCTTTACCCGGCTTGGCAGGAAACTGATCGGCGCCATTTCGGAAATCACGGAAGACGGCTTCAGCTTCCGCGTCGACATGGCTTTGCGGCCGAACGGCGCCTCCGGCCCGCTGGTCGCCAGTTTCAACATGGTGGAGGAATACCTGATCGTGCAGGGACGGGAGTGGGAACGCTACGCCTGGGTCAAGGCACGCGCGCTGACCGGCCGCCCGCAGGATATCGCCGCGCTTGATGCCATCGTGCGGCCGTTCGTCTATCGCCGCTATCTCGATTTCGGCGCCATCGATGCATTGCGCAACATGCATGCGCAGATCCGGGCGGAGGTCGTGCGCCAGGAAGCGCGGCATCCCGAGCGCAACAACAACGTGAAGCTCGGCCGCGGTGGCATCCGCGAGATTGAATTCCTGGCGCAGGTATTTCAGCTCATACGCGGCGGCCGCGATCCCGAATTACGCAACCGCTCCACGCGCGCCACGCTTCGCATCCTCGCGGAAAAGCGTCTGATGGCGCCGGAAATCGTGGACAAGCTGCTGGAAGCCTATGCGTTCCTGCGCAATGTGGAACATCGTCTGCAGTATCTGGACAATGCACAGACGCACACGCTACCGCCGAGCGCGGAAGACCGACTGACCATTGCCCGGATGATGGGCTATCCCGACACCGCCGCGCTGCTGCAGGAACTCGATGCGCAACGCTCCTTCGTCGCCGCGCAATTCGACGCCATGTTCAGCGAGAAGGGCAACGGTCGCGCGGCCGAACAGCCAGCTGGCGTCAGTGATGCAGATATCCATGCCACGCTGGCGGACAACGATAGTCTGGACACCATCCAGGCCCACCTGGAAGCGCTGGGCTTCGATGATGCGTCGTCCTGTTCACAGCGCCTGCTCGCCACGTGGAAATCGCCCCGCATGCAGGCCTTGCCCGAAGCCAGCCGCAACAAGTTCATCGCCCTCGTCAATGCTTCGTTGGGATCCATTGCAGCCACCACCGGCCAGCGCGCGACCACGTTGAACCGCCTGCTCGATTTTCTGGAAGCCATTGCGCGACGCGCAGCCTATCTCGCCCTGCTCACCGAGTATCCGCATGCGCTGGAACGAGTGGTCAGAATGATAGGCGCCAGCGGCTGGGCTGCCACCTACCTGACCAGCCATCCCTTGTTGCTGGATGAGCTGCTCGATGAGGAGACCCTGTCCTCCGCGCCGGACTGGCCGGTGTTCATGAATGAATGCCGCGTGCAACTGGACGCCGCCACGGGCGATACGGAACGCCAACTGGATATCCTGCGCGAAATGCACCATGCACAACTGTTTCGTCTGCTCGCGCAGGATCTGGACGGCAAGCTCACGGTGGAGCGGCTGGCCGACCATCTCTCCGCATTGGCCGACGCCCTGGTCGAGGTGACGATACAGGCTATCTGGAACACCTTCCCGAAACGACATCGTGACGTGCCGCGCTTCGCCGTCATCGCCTACGGCAAGCTTGGCGGCAAGGAGCTCGGCTATGCTTCCGATCTCGATGTCATTTTCCTCTATGACGACGATGACCAGGAAGCGCCAGGGTTGTATGCCAAGCTGGCGCAGCGCTTCATCACCTGGATGACGAGCCATACCTCGGCCGGCATTCTGTTCGACATCGACATCGCGCTGCGTCCGGACGGCGCCAGCGGCCTGCTGGTGTCCACGGTCCAATCCTTCGAGAAATACCAGAAAGCGTCTGCCTGGGTGTGGGAACATCAGGCGCTGACGCGCGCGCGCTTCTGCGCCGGTGACAAGGACATAGGCGCTCGTTTCGAGGCGATACGGGAAGATGTGCTGCGTCAGACGCGCGATGCGCAGGCGCTCAAGGCGGAAGTGCTTTCGATGCGGCAGAAGATGCGGGATGCGCATCCCGCTCGGTCCGGCTTGTTCGACCTGAAGCATGACGAAGGAGGCATGATCGACATCGAGTTCATCGTGCAATTCCTCGTGCTGCTGTATGCAAGCCACCATCCTCAACTGACCGGCGACATAGGCAATATCGCCTTGTTGAAACTCTGCGGACAACTTGGGCTGATCGATGGCGAGTTGTCGGTACAGGTCGCGGACGCGTATCGCGTCTTCCGGAAACTGCAGCACCAGCTCCGGCTGCAGGGCGAAGAGAAGGCTCGTGTGGATTCACAATCCGTGAGCACTGAAGTGGAAGCGGTAACGGCTCTATACCAAGAGGTATTCGGTTAGCAGTGTCGAACCAAAGTCGTAAACGTTATCGAGCCCGCTTCATGTCTGCAGCGATTTTCGTTTCGAGTGCAATGCGGACCTCCCGCAATGCGGTAGGAATGTCTTTGCCATTCTCAAGCACTTTCCTCAATTCCTCTTCTATCAGTTCAAAAGCCAGACCGTCGTATTCGCTGATCCGAATCGCGGGAATATGGTACGCCGCTTCACGCCAGAGCAGACGCGCTTTCTGCCCACCCAAAAAATCGAGAGGCTGGTCGAAGAAGGGATCGATCAGCGCTTCAAGCAATGCAGGGAAAGCATTCTGCACCTTGAATGCGTTGATCTGATTTGCCTTGTCTAGAGTCATGAACCGGACGAATTCCCATGCCAGCTCCTTGTTCTTCGAAGCCTTGGGAACCGCGTAGTAAGTGCCACCCATATACGCGAATGCGCCGCCAGGCAGGTCGGCCGCGTTCCAGCTACCCCCTGTTTTCATGCCGGAGAGCGCGGCAATATAGCTGCTGAACCATGCGCCACCAATATGGGTGGCGATGAGGCCGCGCTGGAAAATTTTTGTACCTTCTGGAGTCCAGGCACGGACGTTGGCATCAAGCTTGGCCTCGCGCACCGCCTTCGCCAGTTCAAACGCCCTTATGAAACGCGGGCTTTCCACGACAGGGTGATTGTCCTTGTCAAAATAAGCCCCTTCACCGTCCCTCAGGTTAGAGCGCAGCATCATGTTTGCCAGATCCGCGGCGTGCTGCAACAGATAAAGGCCCGTTGCCGCCTTGATCTTCCTTCCACTCTCCACATAGGCATCCCAGGAAGCGGCGAGATCACCTTCGTTCAGGCCAGCTTTGTCGAGCACATCGCTACGAAAGAAAAGCGTGCCGGGTGCAATATCGGCCGGAATGGCTGTCAGCTCACCCTTGCTGCTGGCGGCCAGTGGAAAGGTGAAGTCGACAAACTTCCTGCGGTACAGCAGTCCTTTGTACGGCAGCTTGGCGAGATTTTCCAATCCACCACTTTCCGCAAATGCCTTCAGGTGACCGATCTCAATGGCTGTCACGTCGGCCTCTACATCCTGGCCAGTCATTGAAAGCAGCATCGCCTTGTGGTGATCACCGAAATTGCGGGATACGATTTTGATCTTTACATCCGGATGCATGGCATACCATGCAGGAAGAGCGGCGTGGACAATCTGGTCCAGCGATGGAAATACCGCCACTTCCAGTGTGGCCGGCTCTGCATGCATGCAACCCGCCCATGAAAGCAGGGTTGCCGCCAGAAGTCCTCGCAGATTGTTCGTCATTCGAATGAGAACCTCCTGAATGCATTGGTCAGGAAAAATCCGGATTCATTGTAGCTTGCTCGCAGGAATTACTTCA
>JAQSWC010000209.1 GCA_029266815.1 Paucimonas sp. | reverse complement strand
TCATTGAGTTCATTCGGCGGCGGCGGTGCCTTGTAGGCAATCGCCTGGAGCAGGTCTTCCGTGGTCTTGGCTTGGAAAGGCTTGCGGCTGGTGAGCATTTCATACATCACTGCGCCGAGCGAATAGATGTCCGAGCGCTCGTCCGCCGGCTTGCCCTGTGCCTGCTCAGGCGACATGTAGTTCGGCGTTCCGAGCAGGTTGTTCTTGAACAAGGTATGCGGATTGTCTTCCGTATCGAGATCGCTGTCTTCGTCGGGGAGCCTGTTAGGTGCACGCGCAATGCCGAAATCGACGATCTTCGGATTGCGGTCCGACACCATGAAAATATTGGCCGGTTTGAGATCGCGGTGAACCACTTCGTTCTGGTGCGCGTAAGCCAGTGCGTCCGCCAGCCTCCACACGATGGAAGCCACGTCGGAATAACTGAAGCGATGTCCCTTGTCGAGCAGGAGGCTCAGTTCCTGCCCCTGCAGGTATTCCATCGCGATGTAGGTGATATTGCTGTCGGCACAGGCATCGAAAATCGTGATGATGTTCGGATGCGAGAGCCGGCCCGCCGCACGCGCTTCATTAATCAGGTACCGCTCGCGCTTCTTCTTTTCCAGCGGAGGCAGCTTGCTTCCGAAGGTCTTGACTGCAACCTCACGGTCAAGCACCGGATCGCGCGCCAGGTATACCGTTCCTGCCGATCCGCTGGCCAGTTCGCGCGTGATGTAGAAACGGCCTATGCGCGTCAATGTGGCGGAAGCGGTGCGGGGTGAAGGTTTGGGCAGACTCATGGTGTCCCAAGCATGCCTTGAAGCAATTCGAATTTCAAGCGTTTTGCTTTTTTATCTGTATGAATTAGCCGTTGTTGTGCCCGCGAAACGGATTGTTTTCATTCAATTCGCCAATATAGTTTTCAATTCCATCAGCTTCTCGTGCAAGAAAACGCTGTACTGCATCGGCGAAGGCAGGCTCGGCCAGCCAGTGGGCTGACCAGGTTTTCTCGGGCATGAAGCCGCGGGCCATCTTGTGTTCGCCCTGCGCGCCGCCTTCAAAACGCTGTATGCCGTGGCGGATGCAGAATTCCAGCGGCTGATAATACGCCGTCTCGAAGTGCAGGCAAGGTACATGTTCAAGCGCTCCCCAGTAACGGCCGTAAAGGACTTTTTCATCGTGAATTACGAGGGACGAAGCGATCGGCTTTCCTTCGCGCTCGGCAATGATCAGCAGAAGATGCTGAGGCATGGCCGATGCGATGCGCAGAAAGAAATCGAGGTTCAGGTAGGGCGTGGAATAGTGTTCGGCATAGGTGCGGTCGTAACAGCGCTTGAAGAAGCGCCAGTCATCTTCTGTGGCCTCCGTGCCGCTGACCTGACGAAAGCGGATGCCGGCGTCCTGCACCTTGCGCCGCTCCGCACGAATATTCTTTCGCTTCTTCCGCTCCAACTTCTCCAGGAATTCGTCGAAGTCCGAATAGCCCTCATTGAGCCAGTGGAACTGCACGCCGCGTCTCAGCTTGAATCCGGCATTGTGCAAGGCCGCCGCTTCCGCTTCGGTAGGGAAAAGTATATGCGCAGAGGACAGGCCGCTATCCGCACGCAACGTGCATAATGCCTCGATCAGGGCTTTTGCCGCCGCGTCATCACGCGCAAGCAGCCTGTTGCCCGCCACGGGCGTGAAAGGTATGGCCGAAAGCAGTTTGGGATAGTAAGGCCGGCCATGCCGCTCATAGGCTTCCGCCCAGGCCCAGTCGAACACATACTCGCCATAAGAGTGGCTCTTCACATAGAGCGGTAATGCGCCATCCAGCCGGTCTTCCCGCCATAGCGTCAGGTAGTGCGGTTGCCAGCCGGTCGCAATGGAAGCGCTGCCGCTTTCATGCAGGGCATGCAGGAAGGCATAGGAGAGGAAGGGATTGAAGCTTTCCTGAGGACCGACCAGCTCGTCCCACGAAGCCTGGCCGATTTCAGAGAGGGAGGAAACGATGCGCGTGCGATAATTCACGTGTTTGCCGCAAGGGATTGAATAGCAGAAATGACCGTCAAAGTCGCCATCGCACAAATCAACAGCACGCTCGGTGATCTCGCCGGCAACTGCGCGAAAATTGCCGAGTTTTGCCGGCTAGCCGCGGAGCAGGGCGCCGACATCGTTCTGACGCCAGAGTTGTCCCTCACCGGCTATCCCCCCGAGGATTTGCTGCTTCGCCGGTCATTTTTCGCTAAAACGGATGAGGGGTTGAAGACGCTGGCTACGGAGGTCGTCGCTTTTCCCGGACTTCATGTCGTGGTTGGTCATCCGCTGATGGAAAAGGGTGCCCGTTTTAATGCCGCCACGGTGATCGTCGGTGGTAAGGTGCTCGGCACTTACCGCAAGAGCGAGCTGCCCAACTACACCGTCTTCGACGAGAAGCGCTATTTCACGCCGGGCGAAGATGCTTTCGTCTTCCCGGTAAAGGGCGTCAACTTCGGCATCAACATCTGTGAAGACACCTGGTTCAGGCCGGCGCCGATGCGTGCCCGCAAGGCCGGCGCCGAAGTGCTGCTGATACTTAACGGCTCGCCGTATCACATGGGCAAGCAGTCGCAGCGCTACGAAACCCTGCGCGCCAACGTCTGCACGCAAGGCATGAGCCTGGTGTATGCCAACCTCGCTGGCGGACAGGATGAGCTTATCTTCGACGGCAACTCGTTTGCCATGGATGCGGACGGGCAGGTATGCGACCGTCTGAAGCATTGCGAGGAAGACCTGCGCATCGTCGAATTCGGCGGCACCAAGCCGGTGCCTGGCAACATCGAGGAAGAGCCTTCGCTCGAGGCGGAGGTGTACAAGGCGCTGGTGCTCGGTGTGCGTGACTACATCGGGAAGAATGGCTTTCCCGGCGCAATTCTTGGCCTGTCGGGCGGCGTCGATTCCGCGCTCACGCTTGCCATCGCCGTCGATGCGCTGGGCGCTGAAAGAGTGCGGGCCGTAATGATGCCCTCGCCTTACACCGCCGACATTTCCTGGCTCGACTCACGAGAAATGGTCGCGCGCCTGAATGTGCGTTACGATGAAATTCCCATCGCCGATTGCTTCACTGCATTCAGGACCACCCTGGCAAGCGAATTCAGAGGGCTGAAGGAAGATGCCACCGAGGAAAACATCCAGGCCCGCATTCGCGGCACCATCCTCATGGCGCTCTCGAACAAGTTCGGCTCCATCGTGCTCACCACCGGCAACAAGAGCGAAATGGCGGTCGGCTATTGCACGCTCTACGGCGACATGGCCGGTGGCTTCGCCGTCATCAAGGACATTGCCAAGACCTTGGTCTATCGCTTGTGCCACTACCGTAATACAATTTCCGACGTGATCCCGCAGCGCATCCTGACCCGCGCACCCTCGGCCGAGCTGAGGCCGGATCAGACCGACCAGGATTCGCTGCCGCCCTACGACGTGCTCGACGCCATCATGCAGATGCACATGGAAGAGAACAAAAGCGCGACCGACATCATGCTTGCCGGCTACGCGAAGGAAGACGTAGAGCGCGTGACGAGGCTCATCAAGATCAACGAGTACAAGCGGCGCCAGGCGCCGGTCGGCATCCGCGTCACGCATCGGGCTTTCGGGCGCGACTGGCGATATCCGATCACGTCACGTTTCAGAGATTAACCATCATTCAATCGAAGGAGTTCACATGAAACAGATCACCGCCATTATCAAGCCGTTCAAGCTGGACGAAGTCCGCGAATCGCTGGCCGAAGTCGGCATCACCGGATTGACCGTCACCGAAGTCAAAGGCTTCGGCCGTCAGAAGGGACATACCGAGCTGTACCGCGGTGCGGAGTACGTGGTCGATTTCCTGCCCAAGGTAAAAGTTGAAGCCGTGGTCGACGACAAGGTGGTCGAGCAGGCGGTTGAAGCGATCATTAAGGCTGCACGCACCGGCAAGATCGGTGACGGCAAGATCTTCGTGCGCGAGGTAGAGCAGGTGATTCGTATCCGTACCGGTGAGACTGGGCCGGATGCGGTATAGATCTAATCGAACTTCATATGCGAAGCCGCGTCATCGTGAATAAATTGGAGCTTCGCATTCCGCCATTGGCCTTGGTGCTAGCTACCGGGGTTTGCATGTGGGGCATCGAGAGAGCGGTGCCTGGATTTTCAATATTCCTGCCGTGGCGAACACTGATCGCTGCATTGTTTGCAGGAAGTGGGGCATTTGCCGCATTGACAGGTGTCTTCGCTTTTAGGAAGGCAAGAACTACGGTCAATCCCACTACGCCGGATGCATCCACATCTATCGTCGATTCAGGAATTTATCGCTGGAGCCGAAATCCCATGTATTTCGGTTTCCTGCTACTGCTGGTTGGCTGGGGAATATTCCTTTCCCATGCATTAGCCTTTCTTCTTGTGCCGATATTCATCGCATATTTAACGCAATTCCAGATTCTTCCTGAAGAGCGCATGCTGACGGCGAAATTCGGATCTCGCTACACGGATTACATGCTCAGGGTCGGCCGCTGGCTCTGACGTGTTCGGTTACTGTCGCGCAGGATTAAGCCTTCAGCAATACGACCAGGGCGCCGGT
>JAQSWC010000208.1 GCA_029266815.1 Paucimonas sp. | reverse complement strand
CATGGCTTCGATGGCTTGCTGCGTCATGCGGCTCCACTGCTCGAAGCCGGCATTCGATGTCTCTATCGATGCCTTCACCAGCGTGATCAGGTTTTCGCTGCCGGGCGGAGCAACCTTTGCGGTATCGTCCACCAGCTTGGAAAACTTACGGCCGACATCAGCCGCCTGGCTCTCCGCTGCCTTGGTCAGTTCGATCTGTGCGCTGGAAGCGATATTGGCGACGTGGCGTCCGTAGGACAGAGCCTTCTCGAGCGTCGGCTGCGCCTGCGATGCAGTTAGCGACATGACTTCCTGCGGGTCCTTGGCCGCCAGCACCTGGCGCAGGGTGGCGCTTGATTCTTCAAGCGAAGCCTTGGCGGCATTCAGATTGAGAATGGTAAGACGCTCCAGGCTCTCGAACGTCTTGGTAGCCATGGAAGAAAGTAAACCGGCTTGTGCTTCGATGCTACTGCGTGTAGCGACGGAAATCTGGTCTTGAACATTGAACATATAAGCTCTCCGGAAAGATCGAGGAATGGGCGCATTTTGCGGCGCAACATGCGGATTGTAGTCAGGACGGGAGCGGCTCTCAAGCCTGTTTGATGCTACTTGGGTCCGGAAAGCCTTGATTAAAGCCTGTGATTGCAAAAGGTTTGCGCGCGAACAAACCTGCAGGCTTGCGACAGAAAAAGCTTTATGCGTGCGGCAATGCTTTCTCGCTTGTATCGGCTTCCTGAGCAATCATGAACTGCGCAAGCATTCCGTCCATAGTTGCCACATGATGTGCGAACCATAGCGGCAGTTCGCGCGCGAGACGCGGGCCGATCTCGGCATCGCCTTGCTCTGTCTGCCTTCTAACTTCACGAATAATTTCCAGCACGCTTTCATGCTCGCCGATATGACAGGCTGCCGGAGGGAATTCGTGCTCACGCATCCAGTGGTTTTCCTGTTCGAAATGCTCCACGCTGTGTTCGATCAGCATATCGATCCTCAGAAGAAGATCTGCTGAAGACGCTTCCGCCAATGCTTTGCAGCAGGCAATGAATTCTCGATGGGTATCGTCCATTATGTCGTGGCCCAGTTCAAGGCTTTCAGACCATTCGATAACCGTGTTTTCCATCGTTGCGGTTCCGTAAAAAAACGACAGTATAAGCCGATGGATAAAGCCGGTCTGCGATTGAAGGCGATCAATACCAGTGGCACAGCCTGCCTCGACAATGTGTCGATATCTGTTTTACAAGAGACAGAATTCGACAGTGCGGGGATAGAGCAGTAATGCTTGGTGTCCAATTTTCCTGCATTGAAATTTCGCTGCGGATTTCGCATCACAGGAGGCGGCATGCAAACGGAACATGGACATCGGTTCAGCCCTGAACTGGAAGAGATCAACGAAAAGCAGCGCAAGGATGTAATGAAGACGCTGGAGCCTTATGGCAAGGCAACCCTTGCCGATTTGGGCGGCATGTCGGATACCGAACGCACCAAGTGGTTCTTCTGGAACATGCACGAGAATCTGGACGCTTTACGGAAGCTAGAGCCCGCCTTGGTAGGCCAAATCATGCGCATGCAATTCACGGTCTGCGACGGACAATCGATGTGGACCGAGAAATGCGGGCTGGAGAAACGTATCGAGTTGAGCTGCAAGTGGCAATTGATGCTGAAGGACGGCAGCTCCTATCAAGCTGAAGAAAACTATTCCATCAATGATGGATGGATTGACCTGTTCGTTGGAAATGCGCCGCCGCCGCATCCGGTATTGCAGGAAAACCAAAAAGGTTATCTCGATTCGGACAGCGCGCTTTACCCGAATCAACTCTTTCTTTACGGCTGGATTACGGAAGGCATGTGGCAGGAAATCAAACCGCAGTTGTACAACGCGAGTGCAAACTGCCATACCGATATCTATCTGCGCGACAACTTCATGTTCCCTGTAAAACCCAATCTTCAGTTCGTGTCCGGGCCGACCGGATCGATCGGCATTACGAATCTTGAATTTCGCACTTCATCGCACGGCAGATTGAATACATGGGTAAAGGGTTGAGCGGCTCACGTCTGTTTATCGGGCTGCGTCGCTTCGCATAACGAAGACGCCGTGGTTCAGGCAGAGCTTGAGAGTCTCTGCGAGATCAAAGGCGGCATCTACAGCCAATGCGGCGTCGATCGCCGGACCAAGCGCAAGGCCGGTGTCGATCCGAGCGAGCATTTGCCAAGCGGCAGGCGGCAATTCCAGAACCAGTGCTTCCCATTTTGGCCTGACGACGATACCGAAACATTGTCTCTGTACCGTTGAAGGCCACGTCGTTCGTTCCTTTTGATGAGCACGCCAGATATCGATCGCGTTCCATTCAGATGCGAAGAGCGTGCATGAGGGATGCAGCGTCAGGCAAAGGTCATCCGCCTCTTGCGCGGACAAAGAGGACAAGTACTGTGTCGTCAGCGGCGTGGCAGTATCCGCGTAGTACGCGACATGCATCGCCCATTCCAGACGTGCCACATCAGGAAGATACGGATAATCCGCAAGATGCGCGGACTCCTGAAGAAATTGCGCAAAATGTTTGCCGAAACGGTTCAGATCGCCGTCGATAGACGGATGAGATTTCCCATAGCTGCGTGCGAGCCCGGCAAAACATTCTTCACCCACCAGGACACGGATCACCGGATAGATTGAAGCGAGCGTTTTTTCCCAAGCCGAGGTCAGGTTGCCACGGTAAAGTGCGAGCCTTTGGCGGACAAGCGCTTCATCATCCTTGAACAAGGACGTGGCTTGCACCTCATGAGCGCGATCGAAGAGTGCCGCGGCAAAGCTTTCCTGATATTCGGACAGTTCATCGCGCGGCTTCATGGCTCAGTTCCTTCATGATGTGTTTTGCCTTTTCTGCTTCGGCCAGCAGCACATCGAGTGCGGGCACGTCGGTATCCCACTCCACCAGCGTAGGCGCCTGCCCGAATCGGGACAACGCCTGCCGATACAGTTCCCAAACATGGTCATCCACTGCGGAGCCGTGGTGATCGATCACGGCATCCGGCGTGACGAGATGCCCGGCAAGATGGATCTCGCCGACCGTACCGCGAGGAATGGCGGCTATAGCCTCCATCGCATTCTCGCCGTGATTGCACTGGTTCACGAACAGGTTGTTCACGTCGAGCAGAATGCCGCAGCCGGACCGCTTGGTGAGAGCAGCGAGAAACTCCGCCTCACTCATCGTATCGCCCCGGTAGCGAAGATAGGTGGAGACGTTTTCCAGCAATATCTGCCTGCCTAGCGTTTCCTGAACCATGGACACCCGGTCACAGACCAGTTCAAGCGCGGCCTTCGACAGCGGCATGGGAAGCAGGTCGTTCAAATGACGATCGCCCACCGCGCCCCAGCATAAATGCTCGGATACCAGAAAGGGCTGAACTCTTTCCACCAGCGCCTTCACACGCAATAGATGCGCTTGCGAAAAACCGTTCGCCGACCCCAGCGCCATGCCGATGCCATGAAGGCTTACGCGGTATCGATGCCGCAATTGCTCGAGCACATAGGCATCCCAGCCGCCGGAAGCGAGATAGTTTTCGGCATGAACTTCGAACCAGGAAACTGGCGGGGAGCCGTCAAGAAAGTGACGGTAATGCGGCACTCGCAGGCCAATACCGACCGAAGGCATCGCCTCTCCATTCGTCGCTTTGGGTATGGCCTGCATGGTTCCAGTTGTTGACGCGCTGTGTACTTATTTCGTCGGCGCGGATTTTTGCGGAGCGGAAGTCTGGCCGCCTATTTTTTCGCAAGTGCCCTTTGCCACGAATTTCCACTCGGCCGGATCATTGTCTTTTTTTGCCTGCCCCGCGCAGGAGTGTGAACCATCGGCGCTTGCGCAATCATTTTTTCCGGCCTTCGCAATGCCATAGCATTTTTCCTTTTCCGCATCGGTGGCCAGCGCTACGCTGCCATTTGCGGCGCAGACGGCGGTAAGGGCGGTGGCAAGCAATACTTGGCGCTTATTCATGTAAATCTCCTTTGAAAGTAGTGGATAGGGCCGGTTTCGGACTGACTCCGAAGCACGTTCGAGAAAGACGTCAGAATCCTTGCAGCCTTTCGATATTTTTTCAATCCCTCTTCTGCTTCCGAAGGCAAGATGGCAAGCTGCATTCGACGGAATTGAAGGTCTATTATGCAGTTGTTCTGCACATCGCCGGTTCCGGATAGATGCGATCCTTGCCAAGCTGTCCGATGTGCCGCGCCCCGGATATGGGCGCGAGTATTCCAAGAAAGGCCGTCTTATGCCCTCCATCCTGTATGTAAGCGACCCCCTCTGCGCCTGGTGCTACGCGCAAGGCCCCCAACTGCGCCCTCTTTTGGAGGGTCTGCCGGAATTGACTGTCGAGGTTGTGGCGGGCGGTTTGCGGCCCTATAGGCGGGAGGCGCCGGATTCGTCGGTTCGCGACGCCCTGACTTCTCAGCTTCTCCATGTGCGGGAAAAAAGCGGTCTGCCTGTTCACGAAAGCCTGCTTTCAGGCGAATACCTGGCGGGCGATTCCGAGCCGGCATGTCGCGCGGTAGTTGCCGCTCGCCGCCTCTCTGCGTCTGCCGCGCTGCCGGTCTTCGACG
>JAQSWC010000207.1 GCA_029266815.1 Paucimonas sp. | reverse complement strand
CGATTGGCTGCGTGGCTTCGGCAACCTGATCATCGTCGACCATGGCAATCAGTACATGACCATCTACGGTAACAACCAGGCGGTGCTCAAGCATGCCGGCGATGCAGTGAAGGTGGGAGACGTGATCGCCACGGCAGGCAACAGCGGCGGTAACGAACAATCGGGTTTATACTTTGAGATGCGGTTTCAGGGCCGCGCATTCGATCCCCTTCAGTGGGTGACTCTTAAATAGCAGCAGTGCTTTCAGGTGAAAAATGGGTAGCAGGTTAAAAAATGCAGGTTTGATTGGTTTGGGCATGTTCGCGGGCGTGATCGGCTCGATGCAGTTCGATGCGATAGCGCAGAAGAGTGCCGCACCGCTGCCGGTGGAAGAGTTGCGTCAGTTGGCCGACGTTTTCGGCCTGATCAAGTCGGATTACGTGGAACCGGTGGAAGACAAGAAGCTGCTGACCGAGGCGATATCGGGCATGGTGGCTTCGCTCGATCCGCATTCTGCCTATCTCGACAAGAAAGCCTTCAAAGAACTGCGCGAAGGCACGCAAGGCAAATTCGTCGGCCTGGGCATCGAGGTCGGCATGGAAGACGGCTATGTGAAGGTCATCTCGCCGATCGAAGATTCTCCTGCATACAAAGCCGGCCTGAAGGCGGGCGACCTTATCACCCGTCTCGACAGCACGCCAGTGAAGGGCATGACGCTCGACGAAGCTGTGAAGAAGATGCGCGGCGAGCCGAACACCAAGATCACACTGACCATCGCGCGCAAGGAAGAGGACAAGCCCCTCATCGTCACCATCGTGCGCCAGGAAATCCGCGTGCAGAGCGTGAAGTCCAAGGTGCTGGAACCGGGCTACGCCTGGGTGCGCATCTCGCAATTCCAAGAACCCACCGTCGAAGACATGGTGAAGAAGATCAATGCCATCTACGCGCAGGAACCGACCCTGAAGGGCTTGGTGCTCGACCTGCGCAACGATCCAGGCGGCGTGCTGCCGGGCGCGATCGGCGTGGCCGGTGCATTCCTGCCGAAGGACGTGGCGATCGTGTCCACCAACGGCCAGTTGCCGGATTCGAAGCAGACCTTCTACTCCCGCCGCGAATTCTACGGTTCGCGCGGCATCGTCGGCGATCCGCTGTCGAAGCTGCCTGACGCAGTGAAGAAGGTGCCGATGGTAGTGCTGGTGAACGGTGGCTCGGCTTCCGCTTCGGAAATCGTTGCCGGCGCCTTGCAGGATTACAAGCGCGCCATCGTCATGGGTACGCAAACCTTCGGCAAGGGCTCGGTGCAGACCATCCGTCAGTTGAGCACGGATACTGCGGTCAAGCTGACCACGGCGCGCTATTACACGCCGAGCGGTCGCGCCATCCAGGCCAAGGGCATCGTGCCCGACCTGATGGTGGATGAGACGGCAGACGGCGACCTGCTCAACGGCCTGCGCCTGCGTGAAGCCGACCTGACGAAGCATCTCTCCAATGACAAGGACAAGTCGCCGGAAGAAACTGCGAAGTTTGACGAAGTGGAAGAAGAGCAGCGCCTCGCGGCACTCGAGAAGCGCCGTAAGCCGCTTGAACTGGGCAGCAAGGATGACTTCCAGCTTGCGCAAGCATTGAACCATTTGAAGGGCATGCCGGTACAACTGTCCAAAGCCAAGATTGAAAGCAAGAAGGAGCCGACGATCAATGATCCGGAACCAAGCCCGAACGGCAATGGCAACGGTAATGGCAAGCACGACGACAAGTCCAACGGCAAAGTCAAAGAGAAAGATAAAAAGTAAGACATCGTTCGATACAATTAAGGCCGCAGCAATGCGGCCTTAATTTTTTACTCCTCCCTCACCGCTTTCACATTCCAACGCAATTCAACCTATGGACGACCAGCAACTGCTTCGCTACTCACGGCACATACTGCTCGACGAACTGGGAATCGAGGGTCAGGAAAGGCTGCTCGCAGCGCATGCATTAATCATTGGCGCCGGTGGCCTGGGATCGCCGGTGGCCCTCTACCTGGCCTCGGCAGGCATCGGCCGAATCTCGCTGGTCGACAATGACACGGTCGACCTCACCAACCTGCAGCGCCAGATCCTGCACACCACCGAACGCATCGGTATGCCGAAGACCGAGTCCGGGCGGATCATGCTTTCGCAGATCAATTCCCAGGTGCAGGTGACGGCGCTGAATGAACGCGCACAGGGCGCACGGTTGCAGCAACTGGTGGATGACGCCGATGTCGTGCTCGACTGCAGCGACAACTTCGCCACACGTCATGAAGTGAATGAGGCTTGTGTACAAGCCGGCGTGCCGCTGGTGTCCGGCGCGGCAATCCGATTCGACGGGCAGATTGCAGTGTTCGATGCACGCGATCCCGAGGCACCCTGCTATGCCTGCCTGTTTCCGCCCGACCAGCAGTTCGAGGAAGTGCAATGCTCGACGATGGGTGTGTTCGCACCACTGGTCGGCATTGTCGGCGCCATGCAGGCAGCAGAGGCGTTGAAACTCGTGGCAGGCATCGGCCAATCATTGGCCGGCAGATTGCTGATGCTGGATGCCCTATTCCCGCAGTTCTTATTGATAAAGGAAGTCATGATGCGTGACCAACGGCTCGCTTTGCCCGCATTCCGGTGGATGCTTCTCATCCTGGTTTTCATCACCCATTCCGCATTGGCCCAGGCACTACCGAAAGGCGTGACAAAAGGCCCCTCGGTCGAAGGCATCACGGAATACCGGCTTGCCAACGGCTTGAAAGTCCTGCTGTTTCCCGACCAATCCAAGCCCACCATTACCGTCAACATCACTTACCTCGTCGGTTCGCGTCACGAGAACTACGGCGAAACCGGCATGGCGCACCTGCTCGAACATCTGGTGTTCAAGGGCACGCCCAAGCATCCGCATATCACGCAGGAATTCACCAAGCGCGGCATGCGCTTCAACGGCACCACCTGGCTGGATCGCACCAATTACTGGGAAATGTTCCAGGCGAGCGAGGACAACCTGAAATGGGCGCTGGAAATGGAAGCGGACCGCATGGTCAATTCGCGTATTTCCCGCAAAGATCTCGATTCGGAAATGACTGTGGTGCGCAATGAATTCGAGAATGGGGAGAACAATCCCTACTCCGTCATGCTCAAGCGCATGCAAAGCGTAGCCTACGATTGGCACAACTACGGCAATTCGACCATCGGCAACCGCAGCGATATCGAAAATGTGAAGATCGACAACCTGCAAGCCTTCTACCGCATGTATTACCAGCCGGACAATGCCGTGTTGCTGGTGGCCGGCAAATTCAATGCGCCAAAAGCGTTGACCCTGATTGCGAAAACCTTCGGCCCCATTCCTCGCCCGAAACGCACGCTACCCACGCTCTGGACTACAGAACCGACACAGGACGGCGAGCGTTCTTTTATCGTTCGCCGCAAGGGTGACTCCCAGATTCTTTACGTGGCTTACAAGATGCCGAGCGCCCTGCATCCGGACAGCGATGCGCTCGATTTCTCCACTGAAATCCTGGGCGACACGCCGACCGGTCGCCTGCATAAGCAACTGGTTGAAAGCGGCAAGGCGACGCAAGTCTTCGCCTACACCCTGAGCGGTTATGCGCCGGGTTTGTTCATCGCAGGCGCCGAGGTCAAGCAGGGCGATTCGGTGGACGCGGTGCGCGACGCGCTGATCAGCGGCATCGAGAATTTTGCAAGCACCCCGCCGACCAAGGAAGAAATGGAACGCGTGCGCAGGAATTTTGAAAATCATTTGGACAAGACCATGAACGATCCCGAGCGGATCGGCATTGCCTTGTCTGAAACCATCGCCGCCGGTGACTGGCGCCTGCAATTCCATGCTCGCGACGTCATCAACTCCATGAAAGCCGAGCAGATTACAGCCGCCGCCGCGAAATATTTCCGCCGCGACAATCGCACCGTCGGCGTATTCCTGCCGGAGGACCAGCCACAACGCGCGGAAGTGCCGGTGGCGCCCACTGCTGAACAGGTCCTAAAAGACTTCAAGCCGCGCGAGCACGTATCGAACGCGGAAGCCTTCGATCCATCGCAGGCAAATATCGATGCCCGCACCGAGCGCTCGAAAATCGGCGGCGTCGAGCTGGCGCTGCTGTCCAAGAAGAATCGCGGCGAAACAGTGTCCGTGTCGCTGCGCCTGCACTGGGGCGATGAAAAAACCTTGTTCGGCAAGCAGATCGTCTCAAGCATGGCCAACGCCATGCTGGTACGTGGCAACAGCAAGTTCACGCGCGAGCAATTGGCCGATGAATTTACAAGGCTGAAGATTACCGGTGACATCTACCGTTTCGATACGACGCGCGAACATCTGCCCAACGCCCTGCGCCTTGTCGCACAAGTGCTGAAGGAACCCACTTTCCCCGCAAGCGAATTCGAGCAGTTGCGCAAGCAGATGATCGTCGGCCTGGAAGCGTCGCGCAGCCAGCCGGGCACAGTCGCTTCACAGGCGCTCGGGCAGCATTTCAACCGCTGGCCCAAGGGTGACTGGCGCGCGCCGATGACGATCGCTGAACAGATAGTGGAATTGCAGAAGGTGACGCTCGATGAGGTCAAGGCTTTCCACAAGAATTTCTACGGCGCATCGAAGGCGGAACTTGCCGTGGTCGGCGACTTCGATCCCGCAGCGGTGAAACAGGTGGTGACCGAATCGCTCGCCGGATGGAAGAGTAGCGTGCCTTATACGCGGGTGACCAACCGCCACTTCGATATTCCGGCAGCGCGTTTCGATCTCGATACGCCAGACAAGGAGAACGGTATTTATCTCGCGCGCGTCAACCTCGACCTGCGCGACGACGACCCGCAGTATCCAGCGCTGATCGTTGCCAACTACCTGTTCGGCGAAGGCGGACTGAATTCACGCCTGATGGACCGCATCCGTCAGAAAGAGGGGCTGTCCTATGGCACTCGCTCGGGCCTGAGCGTCGACTCGCTGGATCGCGCGTCCAGCTTTTCCATCATGGCGATTGCCGCGCCGCAGAATCTGTCTCGCGTCGATGCGGCAGTGAAGGACGAACTGGCACGCGCAGTGGGTGAAGGCTTCACTGCCGAGGAAATCGCACGTGCGAAATCGGGCCTGCTGCAGCAACGTCTGCAGACCCGCGCGCAAGACAGCGCGCTTGCCAGCGGCTGGGTGGACTTCCTGTATCTCGGGCGCACATTCAAGTGGAGCAAGGAACTGGAAAACAAGATCACTGCCCTGACTGTGGATCAGGTGAACGCTGCCTTCAGGCAGCATATCGATCCCGCCAAGCTGACTGTCGCTGTGGCGGGCGACGCAGCGAAGATCAAGGCTGCATCCAAGCAATAGCCGTCCGTTTTCCGTTAAAGGGGGCCCTTCGAGGCCCCTTTTTTTGCATTTGCTTTACAAGAACTTTACAGATCGCTCAATGTGCCGCAAAAATGCATGGCTATTGTGGAGCCATGCATGAAGGGAAGCCTAACCTGGCATGCATTCCCCCACTCTCTCGGAGACAGCAATGAAACAGTTTTCCAAATCGATTTCACCCCAAACCCGCATTCGTGCCGGCGTAGCCGCACTCGCCTTCGGCCTGATGTCTGCCGCGACAGCCGTGCATGCCCATGAAGGCGACCCGGCAGGCCATCAGCATGGTCACGGCATGGGCATGCATGGCCCGCTCGACAGCGAAAAGGAAGCGAAGCACGCCGAGAAAATGATCGGCCATGTCGCACCGGACGCCACGCCGGAGCAAAAAGCCAAGCTTACGGAAATTCACAACACGGCAAAAGCGGAACTCAAGCAGTTGCATGAAAAGCGCCGCGCGGCTCATCAGCAAACGATGAAACTCCTGTCCCAGCCCAAGATCGACCGTGCCGCAGTCGAGCAGGCACGACAAGCTGAAATGCAGGTTGCCGATCAGCTATCCAAGCGCATGACGCAGGCCATGACCGATTCTGCAGAAGTGCTGACTCCCGCCCAACGCGCCAAGGCTGCGGAACAGATGCAACAGCGTGAAACACGCATGAAGGAACGTGCGCAAAAACGCGAAGAGCGTATGCAGAAGCGCCAGGCGGAACGTGCCGCTACAGCAAAGTAGCAGTACTCCGCAATGCAACAGCGCATCCTGATGATTGAAGACGACCATCGCCTGGCGGCGATGGTCGCCACCTATCTGCAGCAGAACGGGTTTGAGGTGCAGCGTGCCGAAACTGCGCAGGAAGGCCTGTCACAGTTGCGCTCCTCACCCGTGCCCTTTTCTCTGGTGTTGCTTGACCTGATGCTGCCCGATGCGGACGGCCTGGACGTATGTCGCCAGATACGCGCAGAATCGTCGGTGGAAAAGAATGTCGCCATCGTGATGCTGACCGCGAAAGGCGATCCGATGGACCGCGTGGTGGGGCTGGAGCTCGGCGCCGACGATTACGTGCCCAAGCCATTCGAGCCCCGTGAATTGCTGGCCCGCTTGCGCGCGGTATTGCGCCGAAACCAGACGCCGGGCACACCTTCCCGCGTGATGCGCTTCGGCCGGCTGGAAATCGACCTGGATGCACGCAGCGTCCGCGTCGACGGCAAGGAACGCAGCGTGACTTCCTACCAATTAGACCTGCTGGTCGCCATGGCGGAACATGCCGGACGCGTGCTCTCGCGTGAACAGTTGATGGACATGGTGAAGGGCGAGACGCTGGAAGCGTTCGACCGCTCCATCGACGTCCATGTGGGCCGCCTGCGCGCCGCGATAGAAGACGACCCGAAGCAGCCCAGGCGCATCGTCACCGTACGCGGCGCGGGCTATGTCTTCTCGAAAGTGCAGGATGCGTGAACGTTTCTTTTGGCGGCACCGCCTGTACCTCCGCATCTATGCTGCAGTCCTGGCCAGTATTGCGCTTGTTGCGCTGCTGTTCGGCACTATGTGGGGCATGAATCCTGACCCCATGCGTGTCGGGCATAATCTTGATACCTTCGCCGAATTCGCCGCCGAAACCCTGGCCGATTGCAGCGGCCGGCCGCCCCCTCCCCCCTCCTGATCCGGCGCAGACTGCAAGCGGCTGGCTGGAGGGCAGGCCTCCCGTTTTCGCATTGAAGCTGCCGGATGGACGCTGGCTGGTTGGCCAGCGGAACCGCCCGCCGCACCGCTCGCCCCATGTTCTGATGATTGCCCTTGCGCTCACCGCGCTGCTGGTGGGGCTGGCCGCCTATCCGGTGGTACGCCGCCTGACGCGTCGCCTCGAGCGGCTGCAGACCAGCGTGGAAGCCCTCGGCGCAGGTCAGTTGTCCACCCGCGTGCCGGTGGAAGGAAGCGATGAGGTCGCGCGGCTCGCGCAAAGCTTCAACCAATCGGCGGAACGGGTCGAGGCGCTGGTCACTGCACAGAAATCGCTACTGGCCAATGCCTCGCATGAGCTGCGTTCACCGCTGGCGCGGGTACGCATGGCGATAGAACTGGCCGGCGACGGTTCTTCTCCGGAAATCCGTGAAGAATTGAAGAAAAACATTGCCGAACTCGACCAGCTCATTGATGAAATCCTGCTGGCGAGCCGGCTCGATGCGGTCAGCGATGTTGCCCTTCACATGGAAAGCATCGACTTTGCTGCGCTGGCCGCGGAGGAATGCGCGCGCGTCGGCGCCGAACTGTCCGCCGAACCGGCGCAGATGGAAGGCGATGCCAGACTACTGAGAAGAATGATCCGCAACCTTCTTGAGAACGCCAAACGCCATGGCGAAGACAGCCCGATCGAAGTCGCCCTGCGCTGCCTCGGCAAGGAAATACAGCTCGAGGTATGCGATGGCGGCAGAGGCGTGCCGCTGGAGGAACGGGAGCGTATTTTCGAACCCTTCTATCGCATCCCCGGCACGCGGGAACGGGATGGCAGCGTCGGCCTCGGCCTGAGCCTGGTCAGGCAGATTGCGCGACGCCATGGCGGCGACGCGCACTGCTTCGGCCGCGAAGGCAAGGGAGCCTGCTTCAGGGTAAGGCTCAAGTCGCCTTTCGCGTAAGAGCGCTCAATGCCTGCCGATCCGCCTACGTTCGCCCATCGGCTTCCTATCTGGACCGCCTTTGCCCTGTCGCTCGGCGCAGCAGTGTCACTCGGCATTTCCCGTTTTGCTTACGGCCTGCTCCTGCCGCCGATGCGAAGCGACCTGGAATGGTCCTATTTTCTTGCAGGCGCAATGAATACCGGCAATGCGCTGGGCTATTTCATCGGCGCGCTGGCCACGCCGTACGTCTTGCGACGCTGGGGTGCACAGGCCTGCCTAACGAGCGGCTCGATGGCGACCGGGCTGTTCATGCTGATGTCCGGCTTTGCCGTCGATACCGGAATCCTGATGCTGCAACGGGTACTCGCGGGTATGGCCAGCGCCTTCATTTTCATTGCCGGCGGCTTGCTTGCTGCGCGGCTTGGCTCCCTTCATCCGCAGCGCGCCGGCCTTCTAATCGGCATCTATTACGGCGGAACCGGCCTGGGCATCATGCTTTCCGCTTTTGCGGTGCCGCTCGCGATGGAATATGCGCTTCGCTTCAATGCGCTGCATGGCTGGCAATGGGCGTGGATTGCGCTCGGCATCACCTGTATTGCCGCCTCGTTTTTGATGACGGAGCCTTCAAGGCACCTCGACGTCCGACAGTCGGGCGTCACCGGACGGACAGGTCTTCGCATCCGCGACTTCGCTTTCGGCCTCTCCGGCTATTTCATGTTCGGAGTCGGCTATATCGGCTACATGACCTTCATCGTGGCCCTGCTTCGCGAGCAGCATATGAGCAGTACGGCAGTCACCCTGTTCTATGCCTTACTGGGTCTGACCGTGGTGGCGTCGTCCCGCATCTGGGCGGGCATGCTAGACCGCTTCAAGGGCGGGCAGTCGCTAGCCATATTGAACGCCCTGCTGGGATGCGCGACGCTGCTGCCCGCCTTCACCGCCGCGCCCTTCGCTATCTTTTTTTCAGGCACAGTGTTCGGCGCTGTGTTCCTGTCA
>JAQSWC010000206.1 GCA_029266815.1 Paucimonas sp. | reverse complement strand
AAGACGTGGAAGGCGCACGCCTAGTTAAGCAACTGGCGGCCGATGCCGACACGGCATTCATTCCCCAATGCGGCCTCGCGCCCGGTTTCATCTCCATCGTGGCAAACGACATCGCTGCCCGTTTCGATACCCTGCGCGACGTGCACATGCGGGTCGGCGCTTTGCCCATTTATCCGAGCAATGCCCTCAAGTACAACCTCACCTGGAGTACCGACGGGTTGATCAATGAATACTGCAACCAGTGCGAAGCGATCGTCGATGGTGCGCTCCATGAAACGCCGGCGCTGGAAGAAGTGGAACATTTTTCGCTGGATGGCATCGACTATGAAGCGTTCAACACTTCCGGAGGGCTTGGCACGCTGTGCGAAAGTCTGGCAGGCAAGGTGCAGAACCTGAATTACAAGACTGTGCGCTACCCGGGGCATCGCGATATCGTGAAGATGCTGATCCGCGACCTGCACCTTGGATTGCCGGAGCGCCGAGCGATTCTGAAAGAGGTGCTCGAAGCATCGATTCCTATCACCAAGCAGGATGTGGTGCTGGTGTTCGTCAGCGTGTGCGGGACGCGTGACGGCCGGCTGGAGCAGGAGACTTACGCAAAAAAGATTTACAGCCAGGAGGTGCACGGCAGGCTGATGTCGGCGATCCAGTTGACGACGGCGGCGGGCATTTGCGCCATGGTCGACTTGCTGCGGGAAGGCAAGCTACCCGCAAAAGGCCTTGTGCGCCAGGAGCAGGCGAAGCTGAACGATTTTCTGGGCAACCGTTTCGGACGCTTTTATGCGGCATGAGGAACCAATGCACTCATTATCATCACTGCTGGAGGAACTAGGCATTGCATCTGACGAGTGGCGTGGCGAAGACTTGGTATCGCGTTCGCCAATAGACGGCCGGGTATTGATGAGCCTGCTTGCCGACCATCCGAGCGAAGTGGCGGACAAGGTCGCACATGCCCATCAAGCCTTCCTCGCGTGGCGCGACGTGCCGGCGCCCAGGCGCGGCGAACTGGTTCGCCTGTTCGGCGGAGAACTGAGGCGGAACAAGCAGGCGCTCGGCACGCTGGTGACTCTGGAAACCGGAAAGATTCTCCAGGAGGGGCTGGGTGAAGTCCAGGAAATGATCGACATCTGCGATTTCGCCGTTGGCCTTTCCAGGCAGTTGTACGGGCTCACCATTTCATCGGAGCGGCCCGAGCACCGCATGATGGAAACCTGGCATCCGCTAGGGGTGACGGGCGTGATTTCTGCCTTCAATTTTCCAGTCGCGGTGTGGTCGTGGAACGCAGCCCTTGCCTTCGTCTGCGGCAACAGCGTGGTGTGGAAGCCCTCTGAAAAAACGCCGTTGACTGCGCTCGTCACCCACGCGCTCTTCAAACGGTGCATGGCGCGCCTGGGCAGCGATGCTCCTTCCGGGCTGGCGCAAATCGTCATCGGCGACCATCGCTGCGGCACGGTGCTGGTAGACGACGCCCGGGTGCCGCTGATTTCCGCTACCGGCAGTACGCGCATGGGCCGTGCCGTCGCCGAGCGCTGCGCCAGGCGGATTGCCCGCACGCTGCTTGAGCTGGGCGGCAATAACGCCATGATCATTGCGCCCAGCGCCGATCTCGATATGGCTGTCCGGGCCATCGTGTTTTCCGCAGTTGGCACGGCGGGCCAGCGCTGCACCTCGCTGCGGCGCCTGTTCGTGCACGAAAGCATTCGGGAAAAATTGGTGGAGAGGCTGAAGCAGGCCTATTTGTCGCTCCGGGTTGGGAACCCGCTGCAAACCGGCACCCTGGTGGGGCCGTTGATCGACGAAGCGGCGTTCGACGCCATGCAGAAGGCCTTGGCGGATGCGCGCGCAGAAGGCGGGCAAATCAGCGGCGGTGAGCGTGTGGCGGTGCCCGGCTGTGGAGGGGGTGTGTACGTATCGCCCGCGGTGGCCGAAATGCCGGGGCAAACCGCGATCATGAGCAAGGAGACCTTTGCGCCTATTCTTTACGTTACCGGTTATCGCGACCTGGACGAAGCCATTGGATTGAACAACGCCGTGCCGCAGGGGCTGTCCTCCAGCATTTTCACCAATGACGTGCGCGAAGCGGAGCGATTCATGTCGGCTTCCGGTAGCGACTGCGGCATCGCGAACGTGAATATCGGCCCAAGCGGTGCGGAAATCGGTGGCGCGTTCGGTGGCGAAAAAGAGACCGGAGGCGGGCGCGAGTCAGGTTCGGACGCCTGGAAAAACTATATGCGGCGCAGCACAAATACCATCAATTACAGCGGCGCTTTGCCTTTGGCCCAGGGAATACGATTTGACGTTTAGCCGCGCCATGACAGCATTGCCGCGGCGCGATATCATGGAGGGCATTTAACAATATTTAACTTTGGAGATACTGAACATGCCGTCAGATGCGTCGAGCAGACCGGTCAACCGCCACACCTTCGAGAAGGTCATGGTGCCTACGTATGCGCCCAGCGATCTGCTGCCGGTGCGGGGCAAAGGACTTGAGGTCTGGGACGGGCAAGGACGGCGTTATCTGGATTTCACCGGAGGCATAGCGGTCACTAGCCTCGGTCATTGTCATCCTGCCGTCGTCAAGGCGCTTCAGGAGCAATCGGAAACACTGTGGCATGTCAGTAATGTGTACACCAACGAGCCGGTGTTGCGGCTTGCGACTGCGCTGACTGACGCTACCTTCGCCGACCGCGCATTCTTCTGCAATTCCGGCGCCGAAGCCAACGAAGCAGCCTTCAAGCTCGCGCGCAAGCATGCGCGTGCCACGCATGGCGCCCACAAGTCGCGCATTATTTCTTGCGTCAATTCCTTTCATGGCCGCACGCTGTTTACTGTGTCGGTAGGGGGCCAGGCCAAGTACACCGAAGGTTTCGAGCCGCTGCCGCCCGCGATCGACCACATTCCCTACAACGACATCGATGCCGCGCGCGAAGCGATAGGTGACGACGTCTGTGCCGTGGTAGTGGAACCGGTGCAAGGCGAGGGCGGCGTTACGCCGGCAACGACGGATTACCTTGTCGCTTTGCGCAACCTCTGTACCGAAAAAGGCGCGCTGCTGATATTCGATGAAGTGCAATGCGGCATGGGCCGCACCGGCGAACTGTTTGCCTACATGGGCTACGGCGTCACGCCGGATATCCTGACCTCGGCAAAGGCCTTGGGCAACGGCTATCCGATAGGCGCCATGCTTACCACCAAGGACATCGCCTCATCATTCACGGTGGGTTCTCACGGCACGACCTACGGCGGCAATCCGCTGGGCGCGTCGGTGGCGCTGGCCGTGCTGGAAACCATCAACACGCCGGAATTCCTGGGACGGGTGAAGGAAGCCGGTGCGCGGTTGAGAGCGGGCTTGCAGGCGATCGTGCAGGAATTTCCGAACGTATTCAGCGGCGTGCGCGGCACCGGCATGATGCTAGGCCTGATTCTCGCGGAAGGCTTCAAGGGCAAGGCAAAGGATTTCCTCAAGGCCGCCGAGGCCGAAGCGCTGATGATATTGATGGCCGGGCCGGACGTGCTGCGCTTTGTGCCCGCGCTGATCGCTAGCGATGCCGAAATCGACGAAGCCTGCCTGTACATGCGAAGGGCTGTGAACGACGTTCTGGGAAGATACCAAGGAATGTAAAGAGGCAATATATGCTGGTGGTGCGCACCATACGCGAACAGGATCTACCGCAACTGATGGACCTGGTCGTGCGTGCAGGCGCCGGCATGACAACGCTCAAGCCCGACCGCAAGCAACTGGTAGGGCGCATCGAAACCGCGGAGGCATCGTTCGCCGAGCGTATTCCAGCCAACGAGCGTGATTACGTGTTCGTCATGGAGGATTTGACGAACAGCCGCCTTGCCGGGGTTTGCGCCATCAAAAGCGCAGTGGGGCTCGATGAACCCTTCTACAACTACCGCATCGGCAAGCTGGTCCATGGCAGCAAGGAGCTCGGCGTCTACTCGGAGATGGATACCCTGTATCTGTCGAATGACCTCACCGGGCACAGTGAACTCTGCTCACTCTTCCTGCACCCGGACTACCGCAGCGGCAACAACGGCAAGCTGCTGTCGAAGTCGCGGCTGCTGTTCATCGCGCAATTTCCCCATCTTTTCCCCGGCAAGCTGATCGCGGAAATGCGTGGCTTTCAGCGGCCCGACGGCAGCTCTCCGTTCTGGGACAACCTCGGCCGCTATTTCTTCAAGATGGACTTCAATCGCGCCGATGACCTCAGCACGCTCGGCAGGAAATCGTTCATTGCCGAACTGATGCCGCGCTATCCGCTGTACATCGACTTGTTGCCGGAAGAAGCACGGCAAGTGATAGGGCGGGTGCACGACGACACGGTTCCGGCACGCCGCATGCTTGAGCAGGAAGGCATGTATTACGAAGGTTACGTGGATATTTTCGATGCCGGCCCGGTGCTGCAGGCGCGCGTCAGCGAGCTTCGCGCCATGCGTAACAGCGCCGTCGCCGTCATCGATCCGCAGGCGGAAGAAGCGGCGACAGGCATGCCCGCCCTGGTGTGCAATTCCTCGCTGGCCGGGTTTCGTGCGGTGGTTTCACCGGCTGATGCGAGAGACGGGCGGATCGCGCTGTCGGTTGCCCGGCT
>JAQSWC010000205.1 GCA_029266815.1 Paucimonas sp. | reverse complement strand
CCAGCTGGGCGACGAAGTGGAAGTCATGGTCTTGGAAATCGACGAAGAGCGTCGTCGCATTTCGCTGGGCATGAAGCAGTGCAAGGCCAATCCTTGGGAAGATTTCGCGATCTCGCACAAAAAGGGTGACAAGGTTCGCGGCGCGATCAAGTCGATCACCGACTTCGGCGTGTTTATCGGCTTGTCCGGCAATATCGACGGCCTGGTACATCTGTCCGACCTTTCCTGGACCGAAGCCGGCGAAGAAGCCGTGCGCAGGTTTAAGAAGGGCGACGAACTCGAAGCAGTCGTGCTGGCAATCGATGTCGAGCGCGAGCGTGTTTCGCTGGGCGTCAAGCAACTCGAAGGCGATCCGTTCAACAATTACGTTGCAATGAACGACAAGGGTGCAGTCGTGACCGGCACGGTCAAGGCAGTCGAGCCGAAAGGCGCCGTGGTCCAGTTGTCTGATGAAGTCGAAGGCTATCTGCGCGCTTCCGAAATCTCCCGCGATCGCGTGGAAGATGCCGGCACGCACGTGAAGGTCGGCGACAACGTTGAGGCAATGATCATCAATATCGACCGCAAGGCCCGTGGTATCCAGTTGTCGATCAAGGCGAAAGACAACGTCGAAACCCAGGAAGCCATGCAGAAGATGTCTGCGGACTCCAATGCTTCCTCAGGCACCACCAGCCTGGGCGCGCTGTTGAAAGCCAAGCTCGACAACAAGGGCTGAGAAAAAGGGTACGAATGACCAAGTCCGAGCTGATTGCCCGCCTGGCTGAGCGTTATCCGCAACTGGTTGCAAAGGATGCGGATTACGCCGTCAAGACCATCCTCGACGCAATGGCTGAAGCTCTTGCTTCCGGCCAGCGCATCGAGATTCGCGGTTTCGGCAGCTTTGCGCTGAACAGCCGTCCGCCGCGGATCGGGCGCAATCCCAAGTCCGGTGAAAAAGTGATGGTGCCCGAAAAACGGGTGCCCCATTTCAAGCCGGGCAAGGAATTGCGCGAGCGCGTGGATGCAATGGTAGGGCAACCGATCAAAGACTAGAGATTTCGCAAGTCCCGTTTTGCGGGGTTTGCGCCGGATGGGAGAGAAAAATCAATGCTCCCCATCTTGCGCAAACCCCGTTTTTATTTGTGCTGCAGAAATCGGCTGCGGAAGTTGTCCAGGCATTTGATCTGGTGTGAAAACGCTGCTGAAATGCATGTTGCAGTGCCGGAATATGCTGTGTTTTAACGTACAATTCCGTTTTGTTTTTGTAGCAATCATTTAGCGATCGCTTCGTAGTGCTAATGGCAAATGTGATCTGCCGATATGTCGTCTGGCGAGCGCAGCTTCTGTCTGCAACTCGTCTTTGCCGACGAATACAGGAGTACTCATGTTGAAAATCCTGTCGAGAATTGTTTATCTTACGTTGTTCGTTCTTTTTTTCGGCTTCGCGCTGAAAAATACGGACGAAGCTACGCTGCATCTTTTTTGGGGCTATGAAATAGGTGGTCCCCTCGCAATTTTGCTGCTCGGGTTTTTCGGCGTAGGTGCGGCATTCAGTGCAATTTCAATGCTGCCTATGGTGTTCCGCCAGCGCAGAGAACTTGCATGGCACCGCAAGGAACTGGCCTCCCTCCATCAACGAGACATCACCCCTTCGTCTTCCCGCACGACGGGTTAACCGAAGGTAGAACGTACATGGAATTCGAAACCTGGTGGCTGTCTGCGATACCTGTCTTTTTCGCGCTCGGCTGGATCGCCGCGCGAATCGACATCAAGCAACTGGTTTCTGAATCTCGAACCCTGCCGCGAGGCTATTTCAAGGGATTGAATTTCCTTTTGAACGAGCAGCCGGATAAGGCCATTGACGCCTTTATTGAAGTGGTCAAGCTCGATCCGGAAACCATTGAGCTTCATTTCGCGCTGGGTAATCTGTTTCGCCGTCGCGGAGAAACCGAACGCGCGATTCGCGTGCATCAGAATTTGCTTGCGCGTGCCGACCTGCCACTTGATCTGCAGTGGCAAGCGCAGTTTGAGCTAGGTCAAGACTATCTGAAGGCAGGTTTGCTGGACCGTGCAGAAGAGACGTTCAACCAGCTTGTAGGGACGCAGTATGGGGCACAGGCCGGGCGCGCGCTTCTTGAAATCTACCAGCGAGAAAAGGAATGGCAACGCGCGATTGACTCCGCTCAGGCTTTGCAGGATTCCGGAGCCGGCGGCCGCCAGAAGGAGATTGCGCAGTTTTACTGCGAGCTTGCGCAGGATGAATTGGTGCGCAGTGATACGGACAAGGCACTTGCCCTGCTCGATAAAGCATTGGCCGCCGATCGCAAGAACGTACGCGCCGCTATCCTCGTTGGCGATGCCCTTCTGGCCATGGGAAATGTGGAAGACGCTCTTGCTGCCTGGCGTCGGGTGGAGCAGCAAAGCGTTCCGCATGTGGCCCTGGTGGCGCAGCGCCTGATGGATGGCTATCGTGCCGTGGGCCGGCCGCAGGAAGGCTTAAACCTTTTAAAGAGTTACCTTGCGGAAGCTCCATCCATCGATCTGCTTGAAGTGGTATTTAAAGTAGTTCTCGAGATGGAAGGCGTTGATGCTGCGAACCAGTTAATGAGTGACGAACTGCGCCGTACGCCCACGCTGCTGGGTCTGGACAAGCTGCTTGAAGCTCGGCTGCTGAACGCGCGTCCCGAGATCAGGCCGGAACTGTCGATGGTGCAAAACCTCGTGCATGGATACACGCAGAAGCTGGCGCGCTATCAATGCAGCCATTGCGGCTTCAAGGCACGCCAGTACTACTGGCAATGTCCGGGATGCAGCCAATGGGAAACGTATCCGCCGAGACGCACTGAAGAATTGAATGTAATGAGTTAATCGATACAGGAGCATTATGAAGATCACGATTATTGGTACGGGCTATGTAGGCCTGGTGACAGGCGCCTGTCTTGCCGAATTGGGCAACAACGTTTTCTGTCTGGATGTGGATCAACGCAAAATCGACGTGTTGAACAGCGGCGGTATCCCGATCCACGAACCGGGCTTGGCGGAAATCGTTTCACGTAACCGTGCGTCCGGACGTTTGAAGTTTTCCACCAATGTGGAAGAGAGTGTCGCCCATGGTGATATCCAGTTCATTGCCGTCGGCACTCCCCCCGATGAAGACGGATCGGCTGACCTGAAGTACGTACTTGCAGCGGCGCGGAATATCGGTAAATACATGAACGGCTACAAGGTCGTCGTCGACAAGTCGACCGTGCCGGTAGGAACGGCTGACAAGGTAAAAGGAGTCATCTCCGAGGAACTGCGCGCGCGCGGAAGCGACATCAAGTTTTCCGTCGTATCCAATCCTGAGTTTCTGAAGGAAGGAGCGGCCGTCGAGGACTTCATGCGCCCTGACCGTATCGTCATCGGTTGCGATGAGACTCCCACAGGAGAACAGGCGCGCGAGCTGATGCGCAAGCTCTACAAGCCTTTCAACCGCAATCATGAGCGCACTCTGTGGATGGATGTCCGTTCGGCCGAGTTCACTAAATATGCCGCGAATGCAATGCTTGCCACCCGCATCTCGTTCATGAACGAACTGGCCAACCTGGCTGATCATGTCGGTGCCGACATTGAGGCAGTGCGCCATGGCATTGGTTCCGATCCGCGCATTGGATACAGCTTCCTGTATGCCGGTTGCGGCTACGGCGGCTCGTGCTTCCCCAAGGACGTCCAGGCCCTCGAGCGCACGGCGCGTGAATATGACCAGGAGCTCTTGATCCTGCGTGCCGTAGAGGCCGTCAACAATCGCCAGAAGCATGTGCTGGGCAAGAAGATTACGGCCCGCTTCGGGGCAGATCTGAAAGGACGCCACTTTGCGGTATGGGGCCTTGCCTTCAAGCCGAATACTGACGACATGCGCGAGGCATCTTCGCGTGTACTGCTTAGGGAATTGGTGGAAAAGGGCGCGACGGTCGCGGTTTATGATCCGGTTGCAATGGCCGAGACCAAGCGCGTGCTGGAGCTGGATTTTGCCGACAAGCCCGGGGCTTTGCAGCATATTCGCTTCTGCGATGCGCCGATGGAGGCGCTGCGCGATGCCGATGCAGTGGCCATCGTGACGGAGTGGAAGACATTCCGCAGTCCGGATTTCGATCAGATGAAATCCCTGCTCAAGCAGCCGGTCATTTTCGATGGCCGTAATCTGTTCGAACCTGAGGTCATGTCCGAAGTTGGTTTTGAATACTACGGCATTGGCCGTTCTGTGCCTGTAAGCGCATGATTTCGGCACCAACCGTTTCGCCGCGTGTTTTGGTGGTCGGCGATGTCATGCTCGATCGCTACTGGTTTGGCGATGTCAGTCGGATCTCTCCGGAGGCGCCGGTACCTGTGGTGCGTATCGAGCGCAGCGAAGAGCGGCTTGGCGGGGCAGCGAACGTGGCCCGCAATGCGGCGGCATTGGGGGCGCATGCCGCCTTGCTTGGCGTGGTCGGCAAGGACGAACCGGGGGACACGGTCGAGCGCCTCATGGAAGAGATGCGGATCCAGAGTTATCTGAACCGTGACGAGACCACGCCTACCATCATCAAATTGCGCGTGATCGGCCGTCATCAACAGCTTTTGCGTATCGATTTCGAAAAC
>JAQSWC010000204.1 GCA_029266815.1 Paucimonas sp. | reverse complement strand
CCTCGAAGCCGTGATGGCACGCGCAGGAGGCAACCAGTCATTGGCTGCCGACATGCTCGGCATCAATCGCAACACCCTGCGCAAGAAACTTCAGCAGCACGACTTGCTGTAAGCCTCCGGCAGTTCTGCACGGAACGGCCTCCGAATTCCAATCACACACGTAAGCTCATCATGATCAAACAAGCTCTCATTTCCGTTTCCGACAAGGCCGGTGTGCTCGACTTCGCCAAGGCGCTTGCCGCCATGGGCGTCAACATTCTCTCGACGGGCGGTACCGCGAAGCTGTTGGCTGACAACGGCGTGAAGGTGACGGAAGTGGCTGACTACACCGGGTTTCCCGAAATGCTGGACGGGCGCGTGAAGACGCTGCACCCGAAGGTGCACGGCGGCATCCTCGCCCGCCGCGACTTGCCTGAGCACGTGGCTGCGCTCGACAAGCACGGTATCCCGACGATCGACATGGTGGTGGTGAATCTCTATCCCTTCCAGCAAACGGTAGCGAAGGACCAGTGTTCGCTTGAAGACGCCATCGAGAACATCGATATCGGCGGCCCGACCATGCTGCGCTCGTCGGCGAAGAACCATCGCGATGTCGTCGTCATTTGCGATCCGTCCGACTATGGCCAAGTGCTGGATGAAATGAAAGCCAACAACGGTGAAGTCGGCTATGACACCAAGTTCGCGCTGGCCACGAAGGTATTTGCACATACGGCGCAGTACGACGGTGCCATCACCAACTACCTGACCAGCCTTGGTGCCGATAAGCAGCATGCGACGCGCAGCAGCTATCCGCAGACGATGAATCTGCACTTCGAGAAGGTTCAGGAAATGCGCTACGGTGAAAATCCACACCAGTCGGCAGCGTTCTATCGCGACCTGAAAGCCGTCGATGGCGCGCTTGCGAATTACACGCAACTCCAGGGTAAGGAGCTTTCGTACAACAACATCGCCGATGCCGATGCGGCATGGGAATGCGTGAAGACCTTCGACGAATGCGCGTGCGTGATCATCAAGCATGCGAATCCCTGCGGCGTTGCGGTTGGCGCGACTCCGCTCGACGTCTACAACAAGGCATTCCAGACCGATCCGACTTCGGCGTTCGGCGGCATCATCGCCTTCAACCGCGAACTCGATGGTGCGGCCGCTGAAGCAGTGGCCAAGCAATTCGTTGAAGTGCTGATCGCGCCGTCTTTCACGGCAGAAGCCAAGCAGGTATTCGCTGCCAAGCAGAACGTGCGTCTGTTGCAGATTTCGCTTGGCACGGGCGTCAATGCCTACGATTTCAAGCGTGTCGGCGGTGGTTTGCTAGTGCAGTCGCCGGATGCAAAGAACGTCCTGTCCGCCGAACTGAAAGTCGTCAGCAAGAAGCAGCCGACACCTCAACAATTGCAGGACATGCTGTTTGCCTGGCGCGTAGCGAAGTTCGTGAAATCGAACGCGATCGTCTTCTGCGGCAATGGCATGACGCTGGGCGTCGGCGCAGGCCAGATGAGCCGCGTCGATTCTGCGCGCATCGCTTCGATCAAGGCGCAGAATGCCGGCTTGTCGCTGGCTGGTTCCGCGGTAGCGTCCGATGCCTTCTTCCCGTTCCGCGATGGCCTCGATGTGGTGGTGGCCGCAGGTGCGACCTGCGTGATCCAGCCGGGCGGTTCGATGCGAGATCAGGAAGTAATTGATGCGGCTGACGAGCAGGGTGTAGTCATGATGTTGACGGGGACGCGTCACTTTAGGCACTGATACGTTGCACAAGCATTATCGGAGCCCGGCGATGGGCGTCGAAATGCTTTACTTCGTGCAGCAAGGCCGATAAATTAGCTGCCAGGACATTGCATTCGAGCAGTGTGCTGGCAGTTTTTGCATTCACTTCAACGAGGCTCCTTACCTTCAGGAGCAACCCAATGAAAATCCTCGGCATCGACCCCGGCCTGCGCATCACCGGATTCGGCATCATCCGCAAACAGGGCAACCAGCTTGCCTATGTCGCGTCCGGTACGATCAAGACGCCCGACACCGACCTGCCAGAGCGGCTGAAGACCATCGTTGAAGGGATTTCCGAGATCATTGCTACTTACAAGCCCGATTGTGCGGCGATTGAAAAAGTGTTCGTCAACGTCAATCCGCAGTCGACGCTGCTGCTCGGACAAGCACGCGGCGCAGCCATCTGCGGGCTGGTGGGGGCAAACCTGAAAGTCGCCGAGTACACCGCGTTGCAGATCAAGCAAGCCGTGGTTGGACACGGCAAGGCGCAAAAGCAGCAAGTGCAGGACATGGTGCAGCGCCTACTATTGCTGCCGGATCTGCCCGGCAAGGATGCGGCCGACGCATTGGGCGTGGCGATTTGCCATGCTCATAGCGGTGAAGCGTTGGCGGCCCTGAACAAACTTGCGCCGGAATTGGCGCGGCGCGGCTTGCGTGTAAGGGCGGGGCGTCTGGTCGGATAAGAACAGATACCAATCGCAGTCAGGCACGCCGTTCAGCATCGCGAGCCGCGACTTCAAAAGCATTGTTCCAGTAGGCGTCCTGACCACGCAAGAGCGCCCACACACTGGAAGCAATATAGGCGAACGGAAACACGATGCCCCAGCGAGCCGCCTGCTTTACATGCGCCAATTCGTGAACTAGGGTGGTTCGGCTGAGGCCTTTTCTTTCGGCCAGCACCACATGGCCGATCGCCATAGCCGTCATCGGACCAAATGGATGGTGCGCCAGCAGCCAATCTCCAACGGGGCCACGTACCAGTAAGGCCGGCGTCGACTCCTTGACCGCATAGGCTTTGCCGCGCGCGATCCATACTGGAAATGCCAATATCAGCCCCAATATGGTCAAAGGTAGAGCCCAAAGCATTCCCATCAGGGTCAAGATGGTATTTTGCTTCTCGATCTTTCTGTCATTTCGCCGCCTGTCGTGATGGAGTCGCATGACCGTAATTCCTGCTGTTGTCCTGTATGATGCGGTCGAAATCTTCCCGTTCAATGCTATGGGCAACATGAAGCGAGTCTTGCCATGATAGGCCGCCTTTCCGGTATCTTGCTTGAGAAAAATCCACCGCAAATCCTGGTGGACTGCAGCGGCGTCGGCTATGAGGTCGATGTGCCGATGAGTACCTTTTACAATCTTCCTGCCGCGGGCGAGAAGATCGTGCTGTTGACACACTTGGCTGTGCGCGAGGATGCGCATCTGCTTTACGGCTTCGGCACGCAGGAAGAGCGCGCGACATTTCGCCAACTGATCAAGATCTCCGGCGTTGGTGCGCGTACTGCTTTGGGTATTTTGTCAGGCATGTCAGTGGCGGATCTTGCGCAGGCCGTGACGTTGCAGGAAGCCGGCAGGCTGACGCGTGTGCCAGGCATCGGCAAGAAGACAGCAGAACGCCTGCTGCTCGAGCTGAAAGGCAAGCTGGGTGCGGATCTCGGCGCTGCGGGAATTGCCCACGGCGACTCCACATCCGATATCCTTCATGCGCTGGTTGCGCTGGGCTATTCGGAGAAGGAAGCCGCGCTCGCGTTAAAGCAGGTGCCGGCCGGCACGGGTGTGTCCGAGGGCATCAAGCTTGCATTGAAGGCATTATCAAAAGGATGATTTCCTGTAGCGGAAAGCATGTATGAGCATTCAAACCGATAATTTTTCAGAGCAAAGAATCATTGCGGCCACGCCAGCTTCACCCAATGAGGAGGCGATCGAGCGTGCCTTGCGGCCAAAGCAGCTCGACGACTACGTCGGACAGGAAAAGATACACAGCCAGCTACAGATCTTTATCACCGCAGCACGCAATCGTCGCGAAGCACTGGATCACACCTTGCTGTTCGGTCCTCCCGGCTTGGGCAAGACCACGCTCGCGCACATCATTGCGCGCGAAATGGGCGTCAATCTTCGGCAAACTTCCGGGCCGGTGCTGGAGCGTGCCGGCGATCTGGCGGCACTGCTGACCAATCTGGAAGCGAACGACGTGCTTTTCATCGACGAGATTCATCGCCTGTCGCCGGTAGTGGAGGAAATCCTGTATCCGGCGCTGGAGGACTATCAGATCGACATCATGATCGGCGAAGGGCCGGCGGCACGTTCGGTGCGGCTGGATTTGCAGCCCTTCACTCTGGTCGGCGCAACCACTCGCGCCGGCATGCTGACCAACCCGCTGCGCGACCGTTTCGGCATCGTTGCGCGCCTGGAATTCTATACGCCACAGGAGCTGGCCCGCATCGTCACACGCAACGCGAGCTTGCTGAATGCTTCCATCGTGGAAGAAGGCGCCCTGGAAATCGCCAAGCGCAGCCGCGGAACGCCTCGTATTGCCAACCGGCTCTTGCGCCGCGTACGCGATTATGCGGAAGTAAAAGCCTCCGGTGTCATCAACAAGGACGTCGCCAATGCTGCGTTGACTATGTTGGACGTTGCAAGACCGGTCCCAACGCAGACCTGTGGGATCAGTCCTGACGCCAAACAGGCGGGCCGATCATATGACGTGACGGTAGTGATAGAAAACCGACCTAAAGTTGGAGAGGTTTTCTTTATATAAGCTTTACAAAGTCACGCTATACTGCCAAAACTGACTTCCGGTTCAGTAATATTTGATTCCGCGCAAATAAACGGCCCGGTGGGCCGCGTAGAGTGGTAAGACATTTGCTTACCAGCCGGTATCCCACAATTCTTGCGTTTGCTGAGTCTCGCCATGCTGATATCGACCCAAGCCAACCGTTACGCGCATCAACTGATTGACTCCCTGCTTCATACGCAGATGATTTCGCCCTTGTCTGACGACAAGTCATTAACGCTGGACGACAGCTACGAGATCGCCAAACGCATTATGGATATCCGGACCGCGCATGGCGAAGTGCAAGTCGGGCGCAAGATCGGCTTCACTAACCAGGCGCTGCGCAACCGTTACGGCGTGCCGGGTTCGATTGACGAGCCTTTCTGGGCGCCGATTTTTGACACCACGGTTCGATACGTGGAAAACAATCGCGGTGTACAAAGCCTCGAAGGTGCGCTACAGCCGCGCATTGAAGCGGAAATCGTATTCAAGCTCGACAAGACTCCTGCACCGGATGCTTCGCTGGAGGAGCTGGCAAGCTGCATCGAGTGGATGGCGCATGCCTTCGAAATCGTAGTGTGTCCGTTCCCGGACTGGAAGTTCGGTACCGAAGATGCTGTCGCCGCATTCGGCCTTCACGGTTCCCTGCTGATCGGCGAACCGCATGTGCTGGCCCAACCCACGCGCCGTCATCTTGCGCACATGCTGGCGAGCGCAAGCACTTCGATTTCGTGCGACGGGCAACTGGTCGCTGCCGGTTTCGGCAGCGATTTTGCCGACAGCCCTGTACACGCCTTGTGGCACCTGAACCGCGTCCTCAGCAAACAGCCGCAATT
>JAQSWC010000203.1 GCA_029266815.1 Paucimonas sp. | reverse complement strand
GCCGGTCGCGCACGGCCAGCTTTTCAAGCACCGAGCCGACGTGCATTTTGACGGTGCGCTCGGTAATGCCGAGCCGGGCCGCGATTTCCTTGTTGCTCGCGCCCGCTGCGATAGCGTCCGCTACTTCCCGCTCGCGCTCCGTCAGGGATTGGAACCGCGGGGATGCAACCGGAGTTGGCGGAATTTCAAGGCCGGCGGTGGCAGCCACCAAGCGCTGCATCAGCGATTCGCCTATCCATACGCCGCCCCGAAGCACGACCTCGGCAATCTGCTTCAGGATATCGGGAGCCGCGTGGCTGTTGCAATACGCCCTGGCAGAGGCTGAAAAGGCGGCGAGCGCCTCCTCGTCACCCGGCAGGTCGCTCATCACGACCAGCGCAGCGTTGCCGAAATGGCTGCGCATGGCGGCAATTTGCTCCCTTACGGATACGCCGTGCCGAAGCCGAAGCCAAAGTATCTGTGCGGATACGGGCACCGGCAAGGCCGCATCCAGCGCCAGCCCGTGGGCTCCGGGAAAAGCCTCCTGCCATCGCGGCAGCAAATCGCCGCGCAGAGATAGAAAGAGATGCGTTGGTTCACTCGAAGAAGCCATCCACTAACCTGGTTTTATCTTTCTGTCATGGCTGCTTGTTTAGCCCTCAGCACCGGCTTCAACAGGTACGACAGGATGCTCTTCTTGCCGGTAATGATGTCCACTTCCGCCACCATGCCCGGAATGATGGGCAGGTTGGCTCCGAGAGAAGAATTCGCCGTCCTTACGCGCACCGTGTAGTAGGTGTTTCCTCGTTCGTCCGTCACGGAGTCTGCGCCGATATGTTCAAGCGTGGCTTCCATGCCGCCGTAAATCGAAAAGTCGTAGGCGGTGAACTTCACCACGGCCTTCTGGCCAGGCCGTAGGAAGGCGATGTCCTTGGGCAGCACCCGCGCCTCCAGCACCAGCTTGTCCTCCAGCGGAACGATTTCCACCACGTCGCGCCCGGGCTGCACCACGCCGCCTACAGTATTGACCAGCAGGCGCTTTACCGTGCCTTTCACGGGCGAACGTATCGTCGACTGCTTTACTCTGTCGGTAAGGCCGGTGCTGCTCTGTATCAGCGAATTGAGCTTGGCCTGGACGTCCGTCAATTCCTTGCGTGCCGTGTTGCGGGTGTTCAGCTCCACTTCCTGGATTTTGCGCGAGGCTTCGGCGATGGCAGCCTGCGCGCGGGATATCTGCGAGGCGGCGACTTCCCGCTCTCCGCGGAATCGGCTTACGTCGCGTTCCAACCGCAGCAGTTCCACTTCAGATACCGCGCCGTCTTTCAGTAGCGGCTTGGTCACCGTGTATTCTCGCTGCGCGAGCTCGTAAGCCTGCGAAGCCTGCTCCTGTCTCGCGCGAGCCTCGGACAATTCCTGCTGGCGCTGCGCCATCTGCTGACGAGCAATGGCGATCTGCGTCGTCAGCTCGGTCGTCACCGTCTCATACAGCCGGCGCTCCTCTTCGACGGTATTCGGGTCTTCTCGCACGAGATCGGGACTTGGTTCGAAAGGCCGCTCTTCCGCGATTGCCTGCAGACGCGCCGCCTTGGCCGACAGGGAAAGGTATTGCGAACGATTTTCGCGCACAGAGGATTCGAAGCGTGTGGAGTCGACCTGCAGCAGCGTCTGGCCCGACTCGACCACCTGCCCTTCGGCCACCAGGATTTTCGAGACGATGCCGCCGTCCAGACTTTGCAGCACCTGCAACTGGCGTGACGGGATTACCTTGCCGTCGCCGCGCGTGACCTCCTCCACCTGCACCAGCGCCGCCCACACCACGAACAGCACTACCACAATCAGCAGCGCCCGCAGGAGCACGCGTGCACGCAGCGGTTCCTGCTGGATGATGAATCGGTCGGCGTCGCGCACGAAATCGGGATCGACGGGTTCCGGATCTTCCCGCCAGCGATGCAGCCAGTGGTCGGCATGCGGCTGCAGCCTGAGCCGGATCGCTTCCAAAAACCGATGCGCCCAGCGTGCGAAGGAGATCAGGCGCGGCATCATGAGGCCCTCACGATCTGGCCGGACTGGAGTGCCGCCACGACCTGGTCGCGCGGACCATCCGCAACGATCCTGCCGTCATCGATCACGATCAATCGCTGTGCAAGATCCATCAGGCTGGAACGATGGGTGACAATCACCATCGTCTTGTGCTCGGCGTAGCGTTTCAGGCGTTCCTTCAGTTGCTGCTCCGAGGTGAAATCCATGGCACTGGTCGGCTCATCCAGCAGCAGCACCGGAGGATCGAGCAGCACCGCCCTGGCGATGGCAAGGCCTTGCCGCTGGCCGCCCGAGAGAGACTCGCCGCGCTCACCCACCATCATGTCGAAGCCTTCCGGATGACGGTTCACGAACTCGGTCAGTCCCGCCAGTTCCGCCGCCGCCACGACCGCATTGTCGTCCGCATACGGCGCGCGGATCGCGATGTTTTCGCGCAGGCTGCCGTAGAAAAGCATGGCGTCCTGTTCTACGTATCCCATGTTCCGCCGCAGGTCGGCCGGATCGAGCTGGCGCAGATCCACGCCGTCCAGCAACACCGCGCCTTTGGTCGGCGTGTGCAGCCCGAGAATCAGTTTCTGCAAGGTCGATTTGCCCGACCCGACACGTCCCAGCACCACCACCCGCTCACCCGGCATGATGCGGAAACTGATGCCGCGAAGCGCTTCCTCCTGGCGCCCCGGATAGCTGAAATGCACGTCGCGGAATTCAATCTCGCCGCGGATTTCGGGCCGGTGGATGAAGGCAGCCTCATCCGCCCGCTCGCCTGGCCTGTCGACGATTTGCTCCAGCGCCTTCAGTGCGGTCTGCGCATTCTGGAACTGCATCAACAGGCCTACCAGCTGACCGAGCGGCGCCATCACGCGCGACGACAGCATGGTCGCGGCGATCAGCCCGCCCATCGTCAGCATGCGCTCGTGGATCAGGTAGACGCCGGCAATCACCACCGCGAGATTGACGAGCTGCTGCAGCGTGGCCACGCCGTTCATGCTGGACGAGGACAGCAGGCGCAGTTCGCCGTTGACGCGCGACAGGAATGCCGTCGCCTTCTCCCATTTCGCCTGGGTCTGGCTCTCGGCGCCGTGTGCCTTGATGCTTTCCAGCGCGGTGAGGCTTTCCACCAGCGTTGCGTTTCGCATGGCCGAGGCGCGGAAGGTGGTCTCCGACAGCTCGCGCATCTTGTGCTGCACCACGTAGCTGTACACGATGACCACAACCATGCCCAGCAGCGGCAGGAAAACCAGCGGCCAACTGATCCAGGCCAGCACCAGCAGGAATAGCAAGGCGAAGGGCAAGTCGATGATCGCCGTCACCGTGGCCGAGGCAATGAAATCGCGCACTGTTTCGAAGGATCGGAGATTGGCGGCGAAGGCGCCCACCGATACCGGCCTTTGCGACATGCGCATGCCCAGCACGCGATCCATGATCAGGGCGGAAAGCTTGAGATCGACACGCGAACTGGCAAGATCGACGAAATGCCCTCGCAGTAGCCGGATCACATAGTCCAGCACCAGCACCAGCAGCACGCCGCCGGAAAACACCCATAGCGTCTCGACCGCATAATTGGGCACCACCCGATCGTAGACGCTCATGGTGAACATCGGCATCGCCAGACCGAACAGGTTGATCAGCAATGCCGCAGCCAGCACATCCTTGAAAAGCGGCCATTGCTCCAACAGCGCACCCCAGAACCAGTGGCGCTGCGGAACCTGCACCAGCGGGGGCGTGCGCTGGTCGAAACGGAAATGGGGCCTGGAAAAAATCGCGATGCCCACATAGCGCGCGGCCAGTTCCCCCCTTTCCAGGACTACTGCGCCCTGCGCCGTATCCGGAAAAAGTACCCGGGCGTCGCCGCTTCCGTCCCAGCCAAGCAGGAGGCATGCTTCATTATTTGCCAGTAGCAGGATGACGGGGAGCAGCGCGGGGTCGATCTTCTCCAGCGGACGGCGCACCACCTTGCTGGAAAATCCGGCTCGTGCGGCGGCGCGCGCAAAGAGAGAAGGCGTCAGCCCTTCCTTGGGAAGCGGAAGGCCGGCGGAAAGCGCCGCATGCGTGCTGGGGCGGCCATGGATACGCGTCAGCTCCACTAGGCAGTCTAGCAGTGCATCGTGATGCAACAGGTCTTCGCGGACTCCGCCGCCGAAATGGTGCGCGGCGGGCTTACCGCCAGGTGCGTTGGACGAAGAGGAACCGCCGGACAGATTTTTTTCCGTTGTCATTATCTGTTGACCAAGTGTTGCGCTTCCACTGCACAGGATCAGACGCTGCGTTTTCCGCCGGCTGTGTCGGCTCTTTTCTGCATCTGCGCTCTCAATGCAGGCAGAGAGAATCGTTTCGCATCACGATATCAGAATTGACGGCTTCCTTGTGCTGATTTACGTCTGGTGTTCAGGCCGGCAGCACGGCAAGCACGGCCGGCCTGAATCGAAAGGCATCAGACAGATGCCGGGTCGGCGGCTGCGGGACGCCCACGCAGCTTATTCTTCATCCGTTGCAGGAAGTGTTCGAGGTCATCGAGATAGGTAAATACCACCGGCACCACCAGCAGGCTCAACACCGTGGAGGTGATCAGCCCGCCGATCACG
>JAQSWC010000202.1 GCA_029266815.1 Paucimonas sp. | reverse complement strand
AAGTCCCCGTGCCGCCTGAACACGAACGCCAGCAAATCCAGGGAACCCAATCGGATCATTCTATTTCGCGAGGCGAGGAGGAACCGGCGGCAGACGAGAATCCCTTTTTGGTTGCCGAGGAGGTGAGTTTTGACCAGCAATCGGAGCGCGCGAAACATATCGGCAATCTGGACGACGAGTCCGCCGAGCCCGGTCATCCAAGCCGGGAAAATTCCCCTGACACTCCGGATGACCTCAAGAAATCCATCGAACGTTCCGTCCCGCCTTCCCCGTGAGTAACGGCGCTGCATCTGCTTCCGCTCCGAAGAGCGGAGCGCTTATGAACTCCATTCTGATGGTGTTGTCCGTGTTATCACAGTTGCCTTTCTGAGTCACAGCATGAAAGGTTCGCAGAAAGCCCCGGGCTTTCATTAATTCAATCATCGGATGGAGGCATATATGGAGTCACAGATTTCGGATTGGGGAGATGCCATTTTGGCTTCCCTGGCGGGTGCGATGGCGATGCTTTTCAGTGCTGTGCCACGCATTATTGGTTTTGCCGTCATATTAATCGCAGGTTGGTTCATCGCGTCCTTGATTGCCAAGGCGATCGGCTCGGTTCTGCATGCCATTCGTTTCAACAGCTTCGCCGAACGCGCCGGACTGTCCGACTTCGTGCGCAAGACGAATATGAAAACAGATGCCTCGGGCATGATCGCAGGCGTCGTCAAGTGGTTCGTCCGCCTGATCGCTTTGGTGGTCGCATTCGATGCGCTGGGTTTGCCTGCGGTATCGGACGTGTTGCGCCAGTTGCTCATGTGGCTGCCTAACCTCGTTGTCGCCATGGTGGCTTTGGTGATCGGCGGTCTCGCTGCGAATGCGCTCGGCAACCTGGTTCGCGGCGCTGCGGCCGAGGGCGGACTGGAACGCCCCGATTTCCTGGCCAAAGTCGCTAAGGTTGCGGTATGGGCATTTGCGATCGTGGTGGCAGTCAACCAGATCGGCGTGGCTACTGCACTGGTGAACACGCTGTTCATGGCGACCGTTGGCGCTGTCGCCCTGGCGGCAGGCTTGTCCTTCGGCCTTGGCGGCCGCGATACGGCGGGCCGTATCGTTCATCGCTGGTACGAGCGCGGCCAGGAAAAGGCACCGCAGATCGAGCGCGCGATGAATGCAGCATCCGGTTCCGTCGAGTCGGGTTCATCTTCCCTGGCGGAAGGCGAACGGCGCGGCGGCCTGCCGGATCGCCGCACACATAACGGCCCAACCACGCTTCAATAAATAGTCGCCATCAGGCTCTTTAAAGGTAAAACGGGCGTCCCAATGAAGCGGCGCCCGTTTTTTTGATGGTATTGGATTTCGCGCGTTGTAAAAATGTATGCCGCGCGTAAAGGTTGCATGTTGTCAAATACATGTCATGCGGACACCCTAGAATTTCACTCAAGGAGATGAAACATGGGCGCTACCGGATACAACCGCATTAGATTGAAACCGTCTTTCCTGCAGAGGGTCGTAGACTGGCTGAGACTTCGTCGTTAAGCCGGATCTTCTTCGATCTGGTTTTAGTGTCGTTGCGCGATTTTTTCCAGCGCAAGGGACAAGGGGCCGTTACCCAGCATTTTTGCCAATGCAGGATTCGTCGCCAGAAAAGCGCTCATGTGTTCCACGATTTCAGGGGTTTCCTGTTCGGCGCGATGGGCGATTTCCTCGAACTGCTCAGGCTCGATCTGGCTCGCTGCCGCCTCTGAAACATTGATTATTTCGCCGCTTCCTGCCATTGCAAGCACCCCGCCGATGGGGCTTGAAGCGCCGCCCCCGCCCAACAGGGAAGCAATGCCGGGAGATGGCATACCCCGCAGTAGATGGGAAAGCATCCCTGCTTTCTCTTGAGGATTGGCCTGCCTGAAAAGCAGACCGACAAGATCGGCGAAGGACGGCGTGCGCTCTGACAAGAACGCCTCCTTCAGTCCGAGGCTGACATCCTCCATTGGCAACTCACGAGCGACCTGTTCGAAATGCCCCTCGATATTGTTTTCCTGCAAGGCTCCGGGCTGCGCGTATTGCCTGAGGATTCCTGCAATGTTGGTGTCGAGGGTCATGGCGCTCTCCTTGTTCAAAACCGTCAGAGGTTTCAGCCAAAACGAGGTTCCCGCACGAGAGGTCCATACGAAGTCAATTAAGGCATCTGACTCGCGAAATCAAGGACATACGGAATTTCATTGACCGCTGTCAATGTGGAAGTTCTGCGAATAGGTATAAGGAATATCTTTCCAGGGGTAAATAACTCAGCACCAAATGACATCTCTCAGGCTTCCTGTTTTCTTCCCTCATCGATTTTCTCCTGTCGGTTTCAAAAGAAGTGCAGGAATACCGGCGTACAGGTTCGCCATCGCTATGTCAGCGCTGCTTCTTATGCTGTACACCAAAAGCGCCGAAGCGCTGACAGCCACGTCGCAAAGCCTGGCCGACATGAGCCTCGAGGAGCTGGCGACAATCAAAGTCACCTCCGTGTCGCGGCGCGCGGAGTCTCTTGCCGATGCGCCGGCCGCCATCTACGTCATCTCATCCGATGAGATTCGCCGCTCCGGCGCCACCACGTTGCCGGAAGCATTGCGCCTCGCGCCCAATCTACAGGTGGCGCGAGTCGATGCCAGGAACTATGCGGTGACTGCGCGCGGTTTCAATAATGCGCTTGAAAACAAGCTTCTGGTGCTGATGGACGGCCGTTCCATCTATTCACCCCTGTTTTCGGGAGTTTTCTGGGACGCTCAGGATGTCGTCATGAACGATATTGAGCGCATCGAGGTCATCAGCGGCCCCGGCGCCACCATGTGGGGCGCGAACGCAGTCAACGGCGTGATCAACATCATCACCCGCTCCGCGAGCGATACGCAGGGAACGCTGGCACAGGTCGATGCCGGCCCCGACGCGCGCAGCGCCTCAGGACGTGTCGGCGGCAAGTTCGGCGCGGCAGGCCACTACCGCATCTACGGAAAATATGCCGCCAACGACGATCTGAGGAGAGGAACAGGCGCGCCGGACAATATGGGCTGGCATCGCGCGCAGGCGGGTTTTCGCGCCGACTGGGGAAACGCCGACGACGGTGTGACATTGCAGGGCGACGGTTATCGCGGCGAACTGCATCAGCCCGGCACAAGAGATATCTACATCGAGGGCGCCAATCTGAATGCCGCGGTAACGCGCCGGATGTCCGACCGTTCCGCCGTCAATGCCCGCGTCTACTGGGATTACACCAAGCGCGATCAGCCGGGTGCGTTGATCGAGCATCTCAATACACTGAACATTGAAGGGCAACAAGCGATCGAACTGGCGGGCGGTCACCAGTTGACCTGGGGCGCCGGTTACAAGATGGCTGCCGATCGCGTTCGCAACGACGTGGCTTTCGCTTTCCTGCCGGGACGCCTGAACATGCACTGGGGCAATCTCTTCGTACAGGACGAGTTCGATGTGCGGCCTGACCTGCGATTGAGCGGAGGGGTGAAGCTCGAGCGCAACAATTACACCGGCACTGAGATTTTGCCGACCGTTCGACTCGCATGGAAACCGGTGGAGAGCTCGCTCTGGTGGGGCAGCCTTTCACGATCCGTGAGGGCGCCGTCCCGGATCGACCGTGACTTCTATGCGCCGACGTCGCCGATCATGACCAATGGCGAGCCGCGTTACATCGTCGCCGGGGGGCCGGATTTTGAATCCGAGGTGGCCAACGTCGTGGAACTCGGATACCGCGGGCGGCCGAATGCCGCTTTGTCGTATTCCGTGACGGCATTCACCGCGGCCTACGACAAGCTGCGCACCCTTGAAACCAACAGCAGCGGCTTTGATGCGACTTTCCAGAACCTGGGAGAAGCGCGTACGCGCGGCCTGGAGATCTGGGGCACCTGGCAGGCCCTTCGCAATTGGCGGCTGTCGGGCGGCTTGGTCGCGCAGCGCATCAACACATCGCTCAAACCCGGCAGCACCGACGCGTCCTCCGGCACGGTCATTGCGTCCAACGACCCCAGAAGCTACTGGACCTTCCGATCGCAATACGATCTCGGAGACGGGAAGGAGCTGGACGTCATTCTCCGGCGGGTCGGAAAACTCTCAAGCCCACAGGTTCCGGCCTATACCGGACTGAACGTCCGTTTCGGATGGCAAGTCACGGAGGAATTGCAGCTTGCCGTCCTGGGGCAAAATCTGGCGGATAAATCCCATCGCGAAATCCGCGCCGAGCCGCTGGCTCCTGAAGTCAGGCGGGGCGTGTACCTCACGCTGCAGTGGCGTAGCTGACGGCCGACCGGGTCGCGATGCATATACACCTGACCTCTTACCGCCACCGCCTGCAACAGACGCTCCTCGGGCGCCTCTCGGCTCTTGGGCGCTGGGCAACGATGGCCTTCGTGTTCCTCATGATTGTTGCCGCGTCCGCGAGCACGCAGGCAGCGAGCGAGCCCACCGCAAGCGAGCCGCGCATCAAGGCGGCACTACTGTACAAGTTCATTTTCTACGCCGAATGGCCGCCCGAGGCCCTGCCGCCCTCCGAGCCGCTCAGCATAGGAGTCTTTGCCGATGACGAGGTATTCGATGAGCTTCGGCGGATCACTACCGGCCGGGAAGTCAAC
>JAQSWC010000201.1 GCA_029266815.1 Paucimonas sp. | reverse complement strand
GGCACGGTATGGAGGACTGCCGTGCCCAGCAGTAGGCGCATGTCGTTCAGATCGATTTCGCTGCGCTTGTCGTAGCGGTTGACGATGTACTCGGTTTTTTCGCGCGGATAGCCGAGCGAGCCGAACAGGACGGCAAGCTTCTTGGCGTTGCGCAGCGATGGGAGGTCGGATTGCAGCACGGGATAGATGCGATGTGCGTGATCCAGCGCCTTGATCGTCAAGGTATCGAGGTTTCGTCCCAGGTCCAACAGCACGAATTCGTATTGCGTGACGGCGAGGGAGAGAATCGCTTCGATGTGTTCCGGCTTGATGCCGACGGCTTGTGCAGCGTCTTCCGGCGCGGCAAGAATGGAGAAGTTAGGCGTGAGCCTGACCGTGCTTGCCGCAAGGAAGGAAGCATCCAGCCGCTCGATGTGAAGCGCAATGTCAGCCAGCGTTGATGGCGGGCGGCCGTCGTGCAGGAATGAAAGCGCATCACCGAACTGCAGGTTCAAGTCGATCAGCAACGTGGAATGGCGCTCGGCCAGCTGATATCCCAGGTTGGTGGCGAGGAAGGTGGCGCCGCAGCCTCCTTTGCACGACAGGAAGGCCATTATTTTGCCTGCCCCTTTGGCTCGCCCGCCGCTCAGCTTTGCCGCCACGCGCTCCACCGCCGATTCCAGTACGGATGCCGGTACCGGAGAGGGCAACACTTCACGTACGCCGGCACGCATTGCGCCGATCAGGAATTCCGGCGTGTGCATAATCGATGCCAGCACCACTGCGATGTAAGGAAAATGCGTAGTGACATATTCGACTGATGCAAGGGCGGCATTGTCCACGTGCCGGTCTTCCGCCACGATCAGATCCGGCTGCATGTGTTGCGCAAGTTCGATCATGCGTTCCAGCCGGCCCTCAACGGCCGTGACGGAGTGCGAACGCGCTTCAAGCATTCGGCTCATGTCAGCCAGATGCGCTTTGTCGGTAGAGAGGACGACTATTTTCATTTATGGTTTCCTGAATCGATCAATGTCATGAACAGATGGCCCCGTTATTGGGGTCCTGCCCCATCATTTCCCTCGGCAGGTAAGTAGAGAAGGTCGGCATTGTTACCGGTGCCAGTGCAACCGCACCGGCAACCGGCGAAATCCATTGGTAATCGAGAGTGGTAATCGTGACGGTCACGCCTTCGCAGGTCGACGGAGTGCATCCTGCCGGCGCCCACGCGAGATCGATGTCGGCAATCTGCGGCAGCAGGGCTTGCATCCGGTCCAGTACTTGTTGCTTGCCGCCGGTGTTGTCGCAGACGACGGCAAAGCGGGCGCCCGCTCGCGTCGCTTCGTTGGCAGCGCTCCAGGTAAACAGCATGCGGCTGAAATCGACGATACCGAGGAGGAATGTGAGGAATACGATCAGCCCCAGCGCAAATTCGACGGTGGCGGCTCCGCTGAGGTGTTTCATATCGGAGCCCGCATGGTCGCGCTGATGTCGCTGTAATTGAAGTTGCCGAAGGTGATGCCGAACACGCTTGGAAACAGCGAACGGAAGGTATAGCCGCTGACTGAAATTCTTACTGTATTGATCACCGGAGTGGCTCCCGTGATCTGCCAGGTCGGTGATGGCACATGCGCCGCGGTGAGGTCCGGCACCAGCGGCGTGCCGGTGCCGGCCGTATTGCCGTATATGACGAGGTTGCGTGCTTCAGTCTGATGCGAGCCGGGTGTCTGCACCGAGAGGTAGCGTGCCGCATCGCGCACGCTCTTGGCCAGCGTGTTGTACTGGTAGACCGCGCGGCCGAATTCCGTGGTGATGAAAGTCATCAGCAGCAGCAAGGGAAGTATCAGGGCCAGTTCTACCAGTGCGCCGCCTCGTTGAAAAGTTTTCATTGCTATACCTATCGAACCAGTACCGGAACCAGCGGCCCGGCCGTGCCGCCCGGCAGGCCGTTGGTAGTGCAGGGGCTGCCCGGTGCGGATGCATTGCCGCGGAACTCCAGTTGGACGTCGTTCATCGGAATGCTCAAGGGCTGCAGCATCAGCATGCAGACATAGTCGGTCACGCGGGAAGCGCCGTCGATGACGGGTACCGTCACAAGGCGTCGGTTGTATCCATACTGGCGATGACCGCCGTCGGCATTACCGGACGCGGCAAGCTGCTGGAAGCTGTTCAGGCTGAGGCCGGTGATGGATTCGCAGCTGTTGGCGCCTCTTACGCGCGTTCCGGTATCGGCGCAGGAAGCGAACGCCAGCCGTTTGGTGAGGAAGTTGGCGGCCGTGGCATGCGAGCCCGGCGCCGGTGTGCCGGAGTAGGCATTCTGCGGCACCGGATTTGTCCAGTTGGCCGACGTGTAGGCATAGCCAGTAAAGTCCGGTCGATGGTCGGCGGGGAGGTCGCCGTTCCTGTAGATGCCGAAGCGGTAGTTCCAGACCTCGGCAATGGTTGTCTGAACACCTGGCGTGCCCAGCGTATCGCCGATGCGCGTGCCGCAGGAACCCGGCTCGTCGAGCTGGGCTCGAGTCTGGCTGGCGCTGGTGGAACCGTCGAGGTTGTACCAGCCGATCTGGCCCTGCTGCGATGCGCCGGGAGAGGTGATCAGCGTCACCCATTCGCCAACCTGGAATCCGTAGTTGGGTGCAGTGCCGCCCGCCCTGGGTTTAAGTGCGATCGGCACCGGGCAGGTTGTCTGCGAGCTGCCGCGCGTGGCCACGGCCATCGCCGCAACGTTCTGTGTGCCGGGGTAGGTGCCGGCCGCGCCGGCGAACGCATCCATTGCATGCAGCAGCCACATGCTTATTCCGGACTGGGTATGCTGGCACTGAGCATAGCGTGCCGTTGCCGGTGAGGTGGTCGGATTGTAGGAAGCGTCGCGAAACGTGATGTCCGCTTCGACAAGCTGCCCTTGTCCGCGCCAGTCGCCGGACTGCAGGTCGACGCGATTGAGATTGCCGGTGGCGATGCCGGCATTGCGCGCGCGCGTCAGGGCATTGCCCTGGCCGTCGAGTTCCTGGGCGGCCGCCAGCGCGCAACTGTCCATGGCCGTCTGCAGCTCGGTCTTCACGATGAACAGGCGGCCGAAATCCAGCGCGACCCCGATGAATCCCATCAGGAAGAGCAGGACCAGGGCTGCCGTCACAATCATGGCGCCGTGCTGATGCGGAAAACGTTGAAGTTCAGGCATGGCGGTTCGCGGTGAAGGCGTTCAATTGCATGCCGCCGTGGTCAGGCACGCGGACACGCGGCTGATGAAATTAGCGAAGCTGCCGCCGATGGTGAGCGGCTGCAAGGCCACGACAAGGGCAACCGATACGACGGCGATGATGAGTGCGTATTCCACGATCTGACCGCCGTCTTCTTCCTGGATGAATTCAAGCATAGCCTTCCCTCGTTGGCGTCCGCAGCGATTGCGTGGCCCAAGGCTGCGCAATCGCCGCTGACAGTCGAATCAGCCGGATCAGGTGCAGGTTGCAGTGGTCAGGCAGTTCGTCACGCGGGTAATGAACGTTGCAAACCCGCCGCCGTTGTCCGTCAAGGCCTGGAGCGCGATGACGAGCGCGATCGAAACCACGGCGATGATCAGCGCGTACTCAACGACCTGGGCACCTTCCTCGTCCCTTGCAAAACCTGCGATGGAAGTGCGGAATGAATTGAAAAGCTTTTTCATGTGAGTTACCTCTCCGATATGGGTTGTGGATGAAATGACTGCTGCTACTTCAGACTTCTGCTGCTCCTGCTGATTTGCTGCAATTCACCGTGCATCATTTGGTGTTGCTGCCGATGCCTCCCCCGATGTTGATGACATTGACTACCGGCGGCGGCGCCTTGAAGGAATCCCCATAGCGGCGGACTGACTCCAATGCGGCTTTGCCGTCGATCCCGGCGACCTGATCCGGATTCGACCCTGCCTGCGGATCGATCGTCATGTTCAGGCGTGCCTGCCGCACTGCCTCGCCGTAGGCCCTGTCGTAACGCGGCGTGGTCGAACAGCCGCAGGCCACGCTCAACATCAGTACCGCTGCGATTCTTTTCATGCTTGTCTCCGAAGGCTTCATTGCGGTTGGGTGCCGGTTGCCGTTTCCTTGCTATCGCCTTCGGCCTTGCCCATGAAGAGCACGTCGGCACGGTCCGGCGCGGCATGATGGTCGGTCGGCAACGCGGCGGTTTCCGTCAGCGGCTTGACCAGGCGCGGCGTGACGATGAAGATCAACTCGGTCTGGTCTTTCTGGAATTCGGTAGAGCGGAACAGCGCACCGAGGATTGGTATTTCACCCAGTCCCGGAAAGCGATTGATGGTTTCGGTGATGTTGTTGCGGATGAGGCCGGCGATCGCGAAGCTCTGCCCGTCGTTCAGTTGTACGGTGGTATCGATGCGGCGAGTGGAGATGGATGGCAGCACCGAGGTGACGCCGCCAACGGTCGTGAACGGCGAGCCGGTCTGCGAAAGCTCCGATGCTTCGGAAACGAGCTTGAGATTGACCCGCGTGCCGTCGAGTACGGTCGGCATGAACTTCAGGCCGACCCCGAATTCTTTTTCCTCGAGCGTAATGGTGGCGGCCGCACCGTTGTGGCTTTGCGCGACAGGAATGAAGATCTTGCCGCCGGACAGGAAGCTCGCCGACTGACCGCTGATTG
>JAQSWC010000200.1 GCA_029266815.1 Paucimonas sp. | reverse complement strand
GACAAGCTCGCAGCGCTCCCTTGCGACATCATCATTTCCGTTCATCCAGGATTTACCGACACCCTCGACAAACTCGCGCGCCGTACGCCGAAGAACAACACCTTTATTGATGCGAGTAGCTGCAAGGAGTATGTCGATTATGGCTACAAGGCCCTCGCAAAGCGCATTACATGGGAAAAAGAGGCGAAGGAGCGCGCGTTGAAATAGGATTGATGCACCATACATAATCACTTGCGCTGCGAGGGTCGCATGTTCTGTTTAGCCAAGAACACAGCGCATGAGCGAATCTGGTATAGCAAGACCCCTTGTCGTTGGACTCCACTGCTCCGCACCTCAAAACCTAATTTTTCTTACAAAGACTGCGCCGCGCGCCGTGCCTTCTATCGGATCAGGTGAAGCGCAATCAACGGCGTCAGGTTCAGAAGCATGATTCCGATCTTGTAGACAGCTACGCCCAGATAGTTGAGTGCGTCGAAGGTTTCCACCGACAGCCTGAACCAGCGGGTGTGCATGCGATAGACCCACTCGTGGGCGAAGACGAATACGGCAAACCAAACAAGAAGCACGCCGTAATTGATTGCGGCACTCCAAAAGAAAAATTCTTTCAGCTCGCTGACGTGCATTTTTTCTCCCCTTTTTCTCATCCGTTACCGGTTTGTGAAATGCGCTACGTCCGGCAGAAACCAAACGGCGCTGTGCCGGTGACGTCACTCCTACTCCCCGATCATGACCGGCATCATAAGCAAATGACGTCTTCGCACTGGAACCTGATCAGGTTCTTATGGCTGCCCGGGAATTCGCCCCGCGGCATATTTAATCCCGCCAAGCACATGATTGAGGAATAGCGGATCGGCATAGCTAGCCTCGGTATGCCCGCCTCCCGTGTACCACGCGCGTCCACCCTCGTAATTCTGGTACCAGGCAATCGGATGGTCTCCCATCGTGCCGCCGGTATACGTGGCTTCATCCAGCCTTGCCAGCACGCGGACCTTGTGCCTCGGATTCTCGCGGAAGTTATACCACTCGTCCACGCGCACCCAATCCTGCGGCAAACCCGCGGTGGAGGGATGCGTGCGGTCTTCCAGTCGCACGGTGGCGGTCTGGATGTCCGGGTGGCTGTGGAAATAGGCACCGACGAGGCCGCCGTACCAAGGCCAGTCGTATTCGGTATCGCTGGCCGCATGCACGCCGACGAAGCCGTTGCCGCGCCGGATGTAACGCTCGAAGGCCGCCTGCTGGGCGTTGTCGAGCACGTCGCCGGTGGTCAGCAGAAAGACAACGGCCTGGTATTGCGCGAGGTTCGCATCGTTGAATGCGGCGGAATTTTCTACCGCATCCACGGCGAAGTCGTTTCTGGCACCGAGGTTCCTGATCGCTTCCACTGCAACGGGAATCGACTCATGACGAAAACCCGCCGTCTTTGAAAACACTAGCACCTTGTACGTTTCGCCGGGGGCGTTACCTGAGCTACTGCCGGTGGCGCAACCAGCAACCAACAGCGTCGCAAAAACAAGCATGCTCTTCATGGCTATTCTCCTCTTGATGTCATGTGCTGCGGGAATAAGGGGCAGTTACGCTTTCAACCGGCCTATCTTCAAGGCGGCTGCAACATGCTAAATCAAAATGCCGCGTGCATGGCGCCGGGCATCAGATGCAATCTCTTGCAAGGCGAATGCCCGTGAATTGCCAACGCTCATGGGGCATGAAGAAATTGCGGTAGCTGGCGCGGATATGCGATTCGGGCGTGGCGCATGAACCGCCCTTGAGCACCATCTGGTTGCACATGAACTTGCCGTTGTATTCGCCGAGGGCGCCTTCAAGAGCCCGATAGCCTGGGTAAGGCGAGTAGGAACTTTGCGTCCATTCCCATACATCGCCGTACAGTTGGCGACTCCCGTTGCAAGCGGGCCTGGGATGATAAGCGAGCGATTCCATGAAATTGCCTTTCACCGTTTCGCGGGCCAGCGCCAGTTCAAGTTCTGCTTCGGACGGCAGGCGGGCGCCCGCCCAACGCGCAAATGCGTCGGCTTCGTAGAAGCTCACATGGCACACGGGCTCGTCAGGATGCAGGCGCCGCATGCCGGAAAGCGTCATGAGCAGCCACTCGCTGCCCTGCCTTTCCCAATAGAGCGGTGCTTGCCAGTTTTCCTGTTGAACGGTATTCCACCCATCGGAAAGCCAGAGTTCCGGCCTGCTGTATGCGCCCTGCTCCATGAATTCCAGGTACTCGCCGTTCGTCACCAGACGAACGGCAAGGGAATAGTCACGCAGCAGAAACTGATGCCGTGGAGACTCGTTATCGAAGTGAAAGCCTTTGCCGTCATGCCCGATCTCGCGGATGCCTCCTTCGATATTCGTCCAGTTCAGGGGCAACGACGTTGCGGGTTCTATTACCGGACTGGAGGGCGCATAGATGGGCCTGAGTGGATTGGAAGCAAAGATGTGCTTAATGTCGGTCAGCAGAAGCTCCTGGTGCTGCTGTTCATGATGCAATCCCAGTTCAATACCCATCGAGATATCAGCCTGGACATCCTCTGTTGCGGAATGAAGAAGCTGTTCCATCATTTCGTCAACATACTCACGGTATGCGTAGACTTCATCCACTGTCGGGCGCGAAAGCAGGCCGCGCCTTGTACGCGGATACGGCGCGCCCACGGTCTGGTAGTAGGAATTGAACAGCACCGCGAATGAGTCGTTGTAGGCGCGATAGCCGGGAAGATACGGCTTCAGCAAAAAGGTCTCGAAAAACCATGTCACATGCGCCAAGTGCCACTTGGGCGGGCTGACGTTGGGCATTGTTTGCACCACATAGTCTTCGATTTCCAGCGGCTCGCACAGGCTTTCGGATTGCCGACGCACCTTGCGATAGCGATTGATCCATGAGATCGGAGACTGCTCTTCATTCCTTTGTTTGACCGGCTCCCTTGCATCCATGCGTTGCCCCGCTTCAAACGGCAGCAAAATAATGAACGCTGAATAGCCGTTCATCATCCAGCCACACCTTGTTCCAGCCGAAACCCGCACGCGCTGCCAGCTTGCGGAAGCCCTCCACCGTGTACTTGTAGGAATTCTCGGTGTGTATGGTTTCGCCTTCTTCAAAGGCGAAGGTGCGGCCCGCAATGGTCACGCTCTGGCGCCGTCTGCTGACAAGATGCATTTCAATGCGTCCTGCCGCCTCGTTGTAGAAGGCATGGTGCTCGAAGGATGAAGGGTCGAAATCCGCATCCAGTTCATGGTTGATGCGATGAAGCAAATTCAGGTTGAAGGCCGCCGTGATGCCGTCACTGTCGTTGTATGCGGCGTGTAGCCTGGCTTTGTCCTTCTTCAGGTCCACTCCTATCAGAAGCCCGCCGTGCGCCCCTACTGATTCGCGCATGTTGCGCAGGAAAGCAACGGCAGCCTGTGGCGTGAAATTGCCTATGGTGGAACCGGGAAAGAAGGCGACGGGCCTTGCCGCACTGCCCAGCATGCGTTCAGGCAGCGTCACGGGATTGCAGTAGTCTGCGCATATCGCGCTTACCGGCATCGAAGGATGCAACAAGGCCAGTTCGCTGCACGCCTGCAGCAGTGCAGCACGCGAAATATCGATGGCGATATAGCCGGCGGGCAGTAGCTTATCGAAAAGAATCTGCACTTTCCGGCTGTTGCCGCTGCCGTATTCGATGAGAAGCGGATCTTCACCCACAGCCTCCCGTATCTCTTCAGCGTGATTTTCAAGAATGGCTGTTTCGCAGCGTGTGGGGTAATACTCCGGCAATTCGCAGATGCGCTCGAAGAGCCGGCTCCCTGTTTCATCGTAAAAAAACTTTGGCTCCAGTTTCTTCGGGCGTGCGCCCATCCCGGCCCAAACTTCGCCCAGGAAACTCCCAGTTTGCGGATGAAGGTCAATGAATTCGACGTTGGGTGCCAAGAATGCGGGCGGGAGCTCACGCACGGTACGGTGGGCCGGCCTGCCCGGAACGGCATTGCTGCTCAGCGAAGATCCTTTCATTCATTTTCCTGTCGGCTGTACTTCAGTCGGCGCACGTTCGCGCCGACTGAAGGCGAATCATGTCAACGGCGGTATTTCCAGCGGCGGCGTGCCCGTGTCGATTTCAGGTGATTGGGGATCGGGCACGATGGTGGGCTCGTCCGGCAGGCCGGGTATCTCGCGATCCGGCTGCTGGCCGGGCTCCAGCTCCCTCTGAGGCTGGATCGGCGAGGGAAACTCCGGCGTGGGCGATATCGGGTTGGTATGTGAAGCGGGATAGGACATGTTGGTCTCCGTATGGAAAATGCGGGCGCGATTGATGCGCTTTTTTTCGACCCGCATGCGACGGATAGATTCATACACGGCGCGCCGGCCTGATCGGAACCGAGCCTGATCCGCGCTTCGGTCGAGAAAAATCAATTGATATGGCAGCACGAACGGAACCAGACAACGGCACGCAGGACCTATCCTATTTATCCAACCTGAATAGGAAAATGTCATGCATGCGGAGCAGATGAAGCGGGCGCTCCCGGATATCGAGATGTTCATCGACCACGCGGCACAGATGTGCGTGTCAAACCGAAATGTGCCTGAGCTGTTGAAGCGCAGCATTACGGAGCTGGAACAGGAATCCGATCAA
>JAQSWC010000199.1 GCA_029266815.1 Paucimonas sp. | reverse complement strand
GGCCGTGCCCGATATGGCAGCCGTGATGACAACTGCCAGGCATCTGCACCAGTTCGTGATTGAACACGACGCGCAGCTCGGCATCAATGTCGTGTCCAACGGCGCTCCCTGGGCCGTGGCGACTTTGATGGCAGCGCTCGAGCGGCAGGGGTTCGATTTTCGCCCTGACGGACGCATGGTCATGCCCGATGGGGAAGGCGGCATTCTGTTTACGCTGTCAACCAATGTGACTCTGGCCGAAGAGACTACCTCCTCGTTCACTCTCCTGCTTGACGTGCCGCGTGTAGCGCAGGCAAGGGATACCTTCGCCGCGATGACAGCGTGCGCCCGTGTGCTGGCAACCCGTCTCGACGGAAACGTCGTCGATGATACGGGACAGGCCCTGTCTTCAGTAGCGCTCGGTGAAATCTCGCGCCAGGTGACGGACTTTTACGCTGAAATGGAATCGGCTGAAATACCGGCGGGATCCACCCGGGCGCTGCGTCTGTTCAACTGATGGCCCAAACGGATCTTTTTTCCGAGGAGCCGCGCCCTGTGGACGACTCGGACATGGCTTTGCGCGCGGAATGGCTGCGGCGGGAACTGCATAGGCACAGCCATGCGTACTACGTGCTGGACGAGCCGACCATTCCCGATGCGGAATACGACAAGCTGTTCAACGAACTCCAGAGTCTGGAGGAAGCTCATCCTACGCTGCGCACTCCGGATTCACCGACACAACGAGTGGGCGGCGCGCCCCTGCCTCAATTCGCACCGGTGCGCCATGCCGTGCCAATGCTCTCGATACGCACTGAGACGGACACCACGGAGGGCGGAGCCGTTGCCTTCGACGCGAGGGTGCGCCGGGAACTGGGAATAGCGACCGACGCTGCGGCAATCGAGTATGCGGCCGAACTGAAATTCGACGGCCTCGCAATCAACCTGCGCTATGAGCACGGCGTACTCGTCTGTGCCGCTACGCGCGGCGATGGCGAAACTGGCGAGGACGTGACCCAGAATATCCGTACGATCCGAAAGATACCGCTGCGCTTGAAGGAATGCATCGCTCCGGTGCTTGAGGTCCGCGGTGAGGTGTATATGCGTCGGGATGATTTCGAACGCATGAACGAACGCCAGCGTGAAAAAGGCGAGAAGACTTTCGTGAACCCGCGCAATGCGGCAGCCGGGGCGGTGCGCCAGCTCGATCCGGCCATCACGGCGACCCGACCCCTGAGTTTTTTTGCCTACGGACTGGGAGAAGTGCAAGGTTGGAACCTGCCCGAGACACATGGCGCCATCCTCGATGCACTTGCGGCATTCGGAATGCCTGTGGATGGCGGCCGCGCAGTAGTGACGGGGTCTTCGGGGCTCGCCGATTTCCACAAGAGGATCGCGGGATTGCGCGATGCGCTGCCTTTCGATATCGACGGGGTCGTCTACAAGGTCAACAGTCTTGCGCTGCAGCGGCGCCTCGGTTTCGTGTCGCGCGAGCCGCGCTGGGCGGTGGCGCACAAGTATCCGGCCCAGGAGCAGATAACGGTGGTACGCGACATTGACGTACAGGTTGGCCGCACCGGCAAACTGACGCCAGTGGCCAAGCTGGAACCGGTGTTCGTCGGCGGCACCACAGTCAGCAATGCCACTCTTCACAATGAAGACGAGACGCGGCGCAAGGATGTACGCATTGGCGATACCGTGATCGTGCGCCGCGCGGGCGATGTGATTCCCGAAGTGGCGGCAGTGATGCTGGAGCGCCGACCTTCGAATGCCGGCGAACCTTTCGACATGTACAGGCGGCTGCACGGGAAGTGTCCGGTATGCGGCAGCGAGATCGCACGCGAAGAGGGTGAATCGGACTGGCGTTGTTCCGGCGGCCTGTTTTGCCCCGCCCAGCGCAAGCAGGCCTTGCTGCATTTCGCGCACCGTCGCGCGATGGATATTGAAGGACTCGGCGATAAGGTGGTCGAGCAACTGGTGGATGCGGGCATCGTGCGCACATTGCCCGAACTGTACAAGCTCGGTGTCGCAAAGCTCGCCGCGCTCGATCGCATGGGCGAAAAAAGCGCAGGTAATCTTGTTTCCGCGATCGAGAAAAGCAAGACCACAACGCTGGCGCGCTTCCTGCTCGGACTGGGCATCCGACATGTGGGGGAAAGCACGGCGAAGGATCTGTCCAGGTATTTTGGCAATCTCGACGCGATTCTCGAAGCGGGTGTCGAACAGTTGCTGGAGGTGCCTGACGTCGGCCCGATTGTCGCGCAGAGCATCCGCACTTTTTTCGAGCAGGCGCACAATCGCGAAGTGATAGAGCAGTTGCGCGCGGCCGGGGTGCATTGGCCAGAGCAGGTGGTGGAACATGTGGCCAAGCCTTTTGCAGGCCAGACCTTCGTGCTGACCGGCACTTTGCCTAACTTGACGCGAGATCAAGCCGCAGAGCGGATCGAAGCTTCCGGCGGCAAGGTTGCGGGCTCGGTGTCGAAGAAAACAAATTATGTCGTTGCCGGCGCGGAAGCCGGCAGCAAATTGACCAAGGCTCTCGAACTTGGCGTTGCGGTCATCGATGAAGCAGGATTAATCAAACTTTTGGAGCAGAAATGACTCAGGTCCGAAAAGCCGTGTTTCCCGTTGCGGGGTTAGGAAGCCGCTTTCTCCCTGCCACAAAGGCCCAGCCCAAGGAAATGCTGCCGGTGGTCGACAAACCTTTGATTCAGTATGCTGTTGAAGAAGCCGTGGCGGCCGGCATTACGGATATGGTATTCATTACTGGTCGCAATAAACGGGCGATCGAGGACCATTTCGACAAGGCGTTTGAATTGGAGGCGGAACTCGAGGCAGCGCACAAACTAGAATTGTTGGAAGTTATTCAGAACGTCATTCCCAAGCACATCAACTGTATTTTCATTCGTCAATCTTCCCCGCTCGGATTAGGACATGCCGTGTTGTGCGCCCGGCCGGTAGTTGGTGAGGAGCCATTTGCCGTACTGCTTGCGGACGATTTCATGGATGTCGACACAGGGCAGAAACCGGTGCTGGCACAGATGACCGAGGAGTATGCGACACATGGTGCGAGTCTGCTGGCTGTTCAGGACGTGCCACGCGCCAATACCAGACAATACGGCATCGTCAGTGCGTCACCGTTCGCCGACAGGCTGGAAAAGGTGTCAGCCATTGTCGAGAAGCCGCTGCCTGAGAACGCGCCGTCAACGCTGGCGGTCGTCGGACGTTATGTCCTGTCCGGAAAAATCTTTGCTTATCTTGAGAAATTGGGCAAGGGAGCTGGAGGCGAGATCCAGCTTACCGACGGCATCGCCGCACTGATGAAAGACGATCCGGTTCTGGCATATCGCTATATCGGTACGCGCTATGACTGCGGGTCGAAACTTGGCTATCTCAAGGCCATGTTCTCAATGGGGCTGAAGCATCCCGAGCTGGGCGAGGACTTCGAGGCCTATGTCAAGGAATCCCTTTGAGCGTTTGCGACATCCTGAAGATGGGAGATCCGCGCCTGCTGCGGCAGGCGCAGGCGGTCGAAAGGTTCGATACGCCCGAGTTGCATGCCCTTGTCCAGGATTTGCGTGACACGATGGCAGCGGCGAATGGCGCCGGACTCGCGGCACCGCAGATCGGTGTCGACATACAAGTGGTGATTTTCGGCTTTGCAATAAACACGCGTTATCCGGATGCGCCGCCAGTGCCTGAAACCGTTCTGATCAATCCTGTATTGACGCCGCTTGCGGAAGAACAATCGGAAGATTGGGAAGGATGCCTGTCCGTGCCCGGGTTGCGCGGAATGGTGCCGCGTTGGACGCATCTTCGTTATGAAGGATACGACCAGTTCGGCAACCGCATCAGTCGCGATGTCGACGGATTCCATGCGCGCGTGGTGCAACATGAATGCGATCATCTCGCAGGCATCCTGTATCCGATGCGGATCAAGGATTTTGCGAAATTCGGCTATACGGACATTCTGTTTCCGGGGCTGGATGCAGATGGCGATGACTGAGTCTGATATCGAGACCCAAACCGCATAGTAAGGCAGCAGAATCCGGTATCAAAATCTTTCGTCGTCTCTCAAGTACCGCCATTCTCCGACCGGCAGATTTCCGAGCTTGACGCCGCCGATGCGCACGCGTTTCAGGCCGACCACGCGTAATCCCACCGCTTCGCACATCCGTCGTATCTGACGTTTTTTTCCTTCTCTAAGAATGAAGCGCAACTGGTCTTCGTTCTGCCATGTCACCTTGGCGGGAAGCAGCTTTTTGCCATCGAGCGACAGTCCATGGTTCAGAAGACGCAGGTCGGAATCAGGGAATTTCCCCGGTTTCGCGTATTGCACCCGAACCAGGTATTCTTTTTCCACCGAGGTGTCTTCGCCGATCAATTGCTTCGCGATGCGCCCATCCTGGGTAAGCACTAGCAAGCCGGTCGAGTCGATGTCGAGTCGCCCGGCCGGCACGAGGCTGCGCAATTGGCTGCCGTGGAACTGGACTGGCGCCTTGTCTTCGCTCCACCGTGCCTCGGGCTTGATGAGCACGACGGCAGGCTGATAGCCGTCTTCTGCCTGTCCGCTGACGTATCCCATCGGCTTGTTCAGCAGAATGGTGACTCGTTTCGCCTGCTCGGCACTGGCCTGGCGTTCTATCGTGATC
>JAQSWC010000198.1 GCA_029266815.1 Paucimonas sp. | reverse complement strand
TATGGTCGATACCGGCCGAATGCTTGGTCGCCATGTCACCCAGCGAGACGATGCCAATGAGATTTCCGGTATCGCGGTCGCATACCGGCAGGCGGCGAATCTGCAGGTCGCCCATCATCTCCAGCACTTCATCCACCGGCTGATCGATGAAACAGCGATGCACATTGACGCTCATCGCTTCACCGACCATCGCCTCGCTCGGAGAGAGCCCAGCCGCCACGGCACGCACCACGATGTCGCGATCGGTCAGCAGCCCCACCAGCCGTGGACCGTCGCATACCGGCAATACGCCGACATTCAGATCATCCATGGTTTCTGCCGCGCGGCGTATCGTTTCCTGCGGCGACACGCTGACCGGATTCTGCGTCATCACGTCTTCGATAAGTTGCATGGCTGTCTCCTTGTTCATTCAAATATACTTTCGTCCTACCCGCCGCGATTTGGTTCACGGTACTTTCTTCTTTCTCCTGATTCGTCAGCGCAAATCACTTTTCCAGATGAAATTTTTCCGTACCTGCATACGATGGATGGTTGCGTTCCTGCCGCTTGCTTTCATCCCGGCACACGCAGCCGAGCCGCCAAAGACACTGCACGTAGCTCTGGCGGGCGCCGAAGGCTCGCTCGATCCGGCGGTGGCATCAAATGTCAGTGCGCTCGCCATCCTGGAAAACATTGTCGATCCGCTGCTTCGCTACGACTACCTGGCGCGGCCCGCCGTGCTTCAGCCCAACACCGTACGCGCCATGCCTGAAGTAAGGGACGAGGGCAAGACCTATCTCTTCCGTTTGCAACCCGGCATCCGCTTTTCACCCTCCTCCGCAGTGGCGGATCGTGCGCGCCGCCCGCGCGAACTGACGGCGGACGACTATGTGTACAGCATCAAGCGCCTGTACGATCCCGAGTTGAAATCACCCTGGCTGTTTCTCTTCGAAGGCAAGCTGGCAGGCGATTCGGCGCTGATACCAAAAACCGGCAGCCGCTTCGATATCGATATCGATATTGCCGGACTGCAGGCCCTGGACCGCTACACGCTTCAGATACGCCTGACGCAGCCCGACCGCAATTTCCTCTACGCTCTCGCCATGCCGGCTGCCGCCGCACTCGCTCGCGAAACAGTGGAATCCGCGGCAGCGGATTTCCGCCCGGTTGGCACTGGTCCGTTCGTCCTGGCGGAATGGCAGCGCAGCCACCGCATCGTACTGCAGGCGAATCCGCAATTTCGCCACACGGTGTTTCGTGCAGCAGCGCGTGTTTCCGAAGAAGATAAGCCGATAGCGCAAGCCCTTGAAGGCAAGCGCTTGCCCTTGCTGGACCGCATCGATATCCGTGTGATGGAGGAGGATCAGGCGCGGCTGCTGTCGTTTCTGAAGGGCGACATCGATTACCTGGAGCAGGTGCCGCCATCGCTTGCCGGCATGGTGATTAACTATGGAAAGCTGAAGCCGGAACTGGCGCACCAGGGCATCGCTTTGTCCACTTTTGCGCCGCTGCAAACCGTCTACCTGTGGATGAACATGGAAGACCCTGTCATCGGCGGCTACTCGCAGGAGAAGATCGCACTGCGCCGTGCAATTGCCCTTGCCTATCCGCGCAGCGAAGACATCGCGCAAATCTCGAACGGCTTCGCGCTGCCGGCGTCGTCACCGTTGCCGCCCGGCGTAAGCGGCTTTGACACCGCCTATCGCAACCCCAACAGCTACGACCCGGCGCTGGCGCGTCAGCTCCTTGAACGCTTCGGTTATCGCATGCTGCCGGGCAGCCCCTATCGCACACTTCCCGATGGGCGGCCGCTGACGCTAACCATGCACAGTCTCGCCACCTCGCAGGGACGCCTGCGCGACGAATTGTGGAAACGCAGCCTGGATGCGATCGGCATCCAGGTCGAATTCAAGAGCGGCAAACTGAGCGAGTTGATCAAGGCAGCGCGGCTGGGCACCCTACAGATGGCCGAGTTCAACTGGCTTGCCGACTACCCGGACGCGGACAATTTCTTCCAGTTGCTTTACGGGCCGAATGCAGGAAAAGCCAATTACGCGCGTTTCGCCCTTCCTGAATTCGACCGCCTATACGAACGCACGAAAATAGAGAGCAATGAGGCGGTGCGCATGGCGCTCTATCGTGACATGAACAACCTGCTACACGGCTATGCACCCTGGGTCATCTGCTTTCATCCGCTCTGGATAGACCTGCAGCAGGCGCGGCTGCGCAATTACCGGCACCACCCGGTTGCGCTGACGGCATGGCGCTATCTTGATGTTGCCGCGTCCGGGGAATAAATCTCAGGTGCCGGTCCAGCGGTTGCGGCCGACTCTCAACTCCGGCTCGTAGACCACCACGCGGTTGCGCGTGCGCTTGGCATCCAGCAAGGCCAGGTCGGCGGCATGCAGCACCTGTTCCCAGTCCTCGCCATGCTCCGGGAAGGAAGCGACGCCGAGCGAAATCGTGACCTTGCCCACCGCGTTTCCATCCACTTCCACGTGGAGCCGCGTCGCAGCCTCGCGCAGGGATTCGGCAATCGTTACCGCGTGTTCTATCGCCGTGCCCGGCAGGATGATGGTGAATTCCTCCCCGCCGTAACGGCAGGCCAGATCGCCGGCGCGCATCCGCGTCTGCATCATGCGGCCGACCTCGCGCAGCAGCGCGTCGCCGGCGGCATGGCCATAGGTGTCGTTGAAGCGCTTGAAGTGATCGATATCGATCATCACGATGGATATGCCGCTCTTCTTCCGCTGCGCATTGCGCGTTTCGCGGGCCAACGTTTCTTCCATATAGCGCCGGTTGTAGATGCCGGTCAGACCGTCACGCATGGCCTGCGAGTGCAGATGCTCCCGCAGGCGCAGGTTGGCCAGGGTCAACGCAATGTTTTCTGCTGCGGCTTCGATCATCGATTGTTCGTTCACGCCGCGCTCATCCTTGAGCCTTTTGGCATTGTCGCTTTCCAGATGCAGCACACCCAGGAGTTCGCCCTGCACCAGCATCGGCATGCAGACATAGGCTCGGGGCGGCGGATTATGCACATGATGGCAGCGCGCCTGGTCATCTTCCGATTCGATGCGGTAGGTCTTGCCTCGCCGTATTGCCCAGCAATCGTTGGGCAGGAATTCGGCGCTGGCCACCGGCTCCAGCCAGGTGGCCCTGGCTTCGAGATAGTCACCGCTGGCATGGAGAAGGTAAAGCGTGCCGGGCTCGTCGGGAAACAGCCGCGGCGCGAACTGCTTTACTATCGACAATACCTCGTCCTGGGTCAGGCAGGCCTGCAACGCATCGTTCATCTCCTTCAGTTCCAGCATGTCGCGGCTGTGCCGCTGCAGCGCTTCCACGCGGGTGCCGATCGAATCGGCCATGGCATCAAGCGCCACCGCCAGTTGTCCGACTTCATCATAGGTATTGCTCACGCCGCTGCGCGCCTGCAGATCGCCACGCCGGATGCGCTCGGCCGTGCGAATCAGCGAACGCATTTTCCGCACGACCAGGTGATGGCTTCCCACCCACGCAATCCACACTACCAGCAACGACACCAGCAAAAGGCTGAAGAGGTTGGCGCGGAAAGACGTGATCGATTCTGCATAGGCAGCCTGGTGCGGAAGGCTCAGCACCAAATAGACGGATTGGTTGGCGCTGCGATGAACCCGCGAGAAGGAAAACACGCGCTTCACATTGTCCGCTCCCATCAGGTCGCCGACCCATTCCTCATGGGTCTCGTTGCGCAGAAGAGCAACGATTGGCGTATCCGCTTTCAGGGTGCTCCCCATCCATCCCTGCGGATCGGGATAACGGGCAAGTACCAGGCCGCTCTCGTCGATCAACGAAACGATGGAATTGGGCGGCAGGCGAGCTGTCGAGTGGAGCTGCTCAGTGTTGGACAGGTCCAGCGCTGTAAACAGCACGGAGTCGATGCTTCCATCATCACCGATCACAGGAATGCCCATGAATACATAAGGGCGGTGATCCGAGCCGATTTCATACGGCCCGGCACTTAAGGCGCGATTGGCCAATGCATTGCGAAAAAAGGCATTGCCGGATATATCGCCGGTGAGCATCGGCGGCTCCGTCGAGCAAATAACCCGCCCTTCCGGGGACGCCAGACCAAAGGTGTTGTATCGCAGAAACGATTGCGCCAAAGTGCGGCGCATCACGTCACAACGCGTGCGCTCCGCCTGTCTGATCAGCGGAAAGCGCGTCATCGCGTTCAATAATTCAGCCGCATCTGTGCGGCTCTGCTGGTGCGCCAGCGTCATCACGCGCACCAGTCGCTGCATGCTTTCGCGCACATCTTTGCGTTGCCGTTCAGTCTGCTCAACCAAGTTATAGGTATAAAAGATGAACGCCGGAGCAAACGCCAGCAAAATAAGTAATATCAATCTCGTCTTGAGATTGGCGCGAAGAAAGCTTTTCAATATGGGATGTGGTTAACGGCGGTGTCCCGCTGACCACTCTTGGACTTCGGCAGAATTGGGCCGTTCCGAAAGGGAAAGGCCAGAGGGCAGAGCGCGTTAATAATTTATCGGCGTCTTAATCTTTCGCAAGACAAATGAATATCGCAACTCGAGCCGGCTGCCTGATCATTTTCTGGAAACGAAATCGTTGCCTTCAAGATAGAAGCGCAGCAGCTTATGCGCCCACTCGCCCGCATACGCCAC
>JAQSWC010000197.1 GCA_029266815.1 Paucimonas sp. | reverse complement strand
GGCCCTGACTGATGGAGATGTGGGCGGCGTGCTTTTTGTGGATGGCAAGCTGCACGGCGTCCTGTCTCCCGCCGATGCTCAAGCTTTCTATAGTTGCCGCGGATATGTATCCACAACGCGAGCACACTGGGCCGGCGAGGCTGAAACCTGGTTAAACGCACTGATTTCTGCATCTGTGCCGGTGGAAAAGGTAAAACTGCAGTTCGATGGCAAGGAAAGGCATCGCAGCATTAAGGGCATTGCCAATAATCCGGTTGTTCACGGGCTATCGATTTTCGACCTGACTACCAGTCCTGTAGGCCTGCTCCGAAAACTCAATTCGGCCCGCGAGCGTATGCAGAAGCAGGATGAATACGATAAAGCGATGGAAAGCCTGAAGGCTGTCGGTCTATATACGAAGGAAAATGAACTGGCCAGGATCATGGCGCCTGAAGACATGTTTTTCGGCGAGACCTCATTGATACTGTCTTATCCTCAGTTCGCTTTCGATTTTAATGTCAAGGATGGAAAAGTCCGCCTGGCGCAACAGCCGTCCTTCCGCCATATGTCGCACGCGCGGCCGGCCATGTTCTACATGCCTGACATGAATTGGAAAAACTGTTCAAGCGAATCCTGGAGGAGCGCCGCTCCTTCTGCTTTGACCACCAAGTCTGCGATGAAATGACATTGTGAAGGCTTAGCCCAACGCTACAAAGCGGGGAACCCTTTTGCCTTCATGTTCCACAGTTTCAGTGAACATGGAGAGCGGTCTTGCCCAAAGCTGGCCCATGTCGCCATAGAGCGCACGATATACCACCAGCGTTTCTCCACTCTCGCTATGCTTCGCGACACCGAATACTTTATAGTCGTTTCCCTTGAAGTGCCGGTAGCGCCCCGGTTTGATCGCTTGATCCTGCATCACGCTTCCTTTTGGTTCATTCCGTTACATCGAAAACTTCTACCCACTTCTTGTCCTGAATCGTGACAAACATGCGTTTGTAATCCGGCGTGAACGCGACGTTGGTAGGCTTCTCGCCGTGAAGCGCGATTTCGCGGATCAGCTTTCCTTCGGAGGAAACCACCGTGACATTGCCTTTGCCGTAGCGTGCGATGTAAATATTCCCTTCTCGGTCACAGCGCATGCCGTCGAGTCCTCCATCCGGAAACTCGATCAGCTTTCTCTTGTTGGAGATATTTCCCTTCGCATCAAGATCGAATTTCCAGATGATCCGCTGCACGCTTTCGTTGACGTAGAGCGCGCGCTCGTCGGGGCTGACCTCGACGCCATTGGTCGTGCCCATGTCTTCCGCCAGCAGGTGAGTGGAGCCGTCGCGGTCTATCCGCCATAACTTGCCGTTGACGAGCTTCCAGTTGGGATCGGAGGCGAACAGGGTGCCGTTGCGGGTGATGGCCAGATCGTTTGGCTGGTTCATGGAGGGATTGTGCGCATGGACAGCCACCGCGGCGGTCCCTGGCGCTATCTTCAGCACATTGTGGCCCGTGTAGTCGGCGATGTACATCATGCCGTCCCGGTCGAAGACGATGCCGTTCCCTATGCTGCCGGATGGGAGGTTTACGAACAATTCAGGAACGGACGTATCGCTCGGAATGCGTCCGATCGTACCATCACGCCCCAAATTCACTAGGTAGAGATTGCCTTGGCGATCGGTCGCCGGGCCTTCAATTCCAGTAGTGAAGACCGGGCCGGTAAGTACTCTCGATGCAAAGGGCTTGCCGATGGTCGAAGGATTCTGCGCGCAGGCCGCAAGCAGACTGCATGCGAGGATAAGACAGCGGAATGTTTTCACGAAAGTTCCTATCCATGAGTGAATGGCAATAAAGTATAAGGGAGAGAAAACACGCCGGCAGTGAACCCAAAGTAAAAAAACGGGACTAATTCTTCATTTGGTCATTGTCTATTCTTCTCCGAGGTCTCCATGCTCGACGAAAACAAACACTCTGCCGAATCGTCACGTAACGGAATGGATAAATTCGTGAATGGCCGCAGGGAGGCGGAGCCGATACAGGAGGAGGGCATCGACGATAAATCCCTGGCCGACAACAGCGGCAGCCTTTTCTCGAACCACGGCGGTAAGCTTGCGGTCGGTGTGGCGGCCATGCTGGGACTAGCCATCTTCTATAAATGGCGGGAACAGGAAGTCTCCCACGAAGATCCTGACGAATCAGCCGGCTTGAAAAAAATCAAGGAAATGGTCGAGTCGGATCGCCCTTTGCTTCCGCTGGCACATGACGGCACAGAAGAGGTACGTCAGTAAGGCCGTTCGCGAAAACCGGGAATCCTGTCCCAGAGCGCCTTCCATAGAGGTTTTCTAGGCGGGGCCGGCGGCGGGAAGGTGTTCGCCAGCAGCGCCACAGCGCCTGGAAAATCGGCAGCCAGTCCGGTACGCATCACGATATCGAAAATGGTTTCCGTATCGCTCTGACGGGTAACAAAAAACTTCTGTTCGACCATATCCGGCGTCACGGTATTGGTCAGTTGTATCACCAGGCTCCACCATGTACTGTTGGGTCGGCCCGGGGGCTGTTTGGGAAGCGGCTTCATACTCGGTTTCTTTCGTCGAAGGCTCGACTATATCGTAAATAAATCCTGCTGCCTGATGCGTCGGATGAAGCCTTATTTTAGGCTTGAAGAACTATTCGCACCGATCTTGTTCTAATGCAGCCGGGCAAGTTTTTGTCCGCGCAAGTCTCTTCATTCGGGCAGGAAAGCAGTGCTTTTTTCAAAACAGTTCAATCGAAGCAGCAAAGCAGGTGCAGCAAGTCTTTGCCTTATAGGGATATTGAGTGCATGTTCGTCTCACCCTTTATCGCCGCCGGCAGCTATTGCGCCGGCCGAGCCGGTTTCGTGCGATTACGTCTTAACCAGAGCAATGCCTGTGGATTTTTCCGGCTTTCGGCCGATCATTGACGGCAGCATCGATGGTCATGCCACGCACTTCCTGATCGACACCGGATCCGATGCGACCGTGCTGTTGCGCTCGGCGGCGGATAAATTCGATTTGCCGGTCAGCCGGCAACGCAGCATCCAGTCGATCGGCACCAACGGCGTCTCGGATGTCTATGATATTCATGTCAAGGAATTCAGGATCGGCGATCACGACGCGGACTTCAACAGCCTGCTCGTGCTCTGGCATGCGCCGCGCCGGCTTCCATTCGATGCATTGGTGGGTGCAGATTACCTCTTGGCTCAGGATCTGGAAATCGATCCCGACGCCCAGTACCTGCGCTTTCATAAGCCGGCCTCAGCATTTCATCGCTTCACCTCGTGCGCGGACCGGCATCGGGCCTATTGGGATGAGCACGCCACGGCGGTCGAAATGAGTACAGTGGGAGGCGACGATCCGAGGCCGGTGGTGACCGTTGAAATCAATGGCCGGGAAATGCGCGCAATGATCGACACGGGCGCAACCTCATCCATGATTACGCCGGCAGCAGCAGTACGTGCGGGAGTCAGGCGTGAGCTGCGGGATTCATCGGAGGACGGCGAGTTCGAGGCGATCGGCACGGAGCGCCCGACAGCATGGCGAGCGTCATTCGACAGTTTTGTGCTCGGTGATGAAACGGTACGCAATGCCAGGCTCTACGTAATGGAAATATGGGGGCCGTCGCACGGCGTCAACGTCCATGCCGCGTCACGTTACAGCCGCATAGACATGCTGTTAGGCACGGACTTTCTCAAGGCGCACCGTGTCCTGTTTGCCGTCAGCCAGAATCGATTCTATTTTTCGCATGTTGGCGGCCAGGTCCTGGGAAGCATTCCGCAACGCGCGGCGCCCAGTCGGGTAGCTACAGGCACGCGGAACCGGAATAAAGGTTCCTGATCCGACGGGGTAACGAGGTCAGGATTCGGGCTGCTTCTGGAAACGCCGGTACCGTTCCATCACCATCGGTACATACTTCATGGTCTCCGCATAAGGCGGTATGCGATGTCCGTTGCGGATCACTGCATTCTCTCCCGCGTTGTAGGCTGCCACGGCCAGACTCATGTTGCCTTTGAAAAGAATGAGCAGGTCGCGCAGATAACGTGCGCCCACCTCCGCATTCTGTTCTGCCGAGTAGAGATCGAAGTCGCCGTAACGTGCTGCCGTGGCCGGCATCACCTGCATCAGACCGACGGCTCCTTTGGGAGACAGCGCGCGCGAGTTGTAGCCGGATTCGACTTCGATCACTGCCTTCAGCAAGGCGAGATGGATGTCGTATTTTTGCGCGATTCGCTGCAGCATGGGCTCAAGTTCGGCACGCCTCGTTGCCAGCTTTGCAAACGATATAGGACCACCGCCGGCACGAGGCACGAAACGATTGCCGTCAAAAACGCCGAATACATGCGAGCTCCGGTTGATCGGCTGGTCGGAGAAGATCGGGATTTTCCCCTGGCGGTCGTACGACCTGTAGATCTTCGTGCTCTCGGCGTGCACGCCCGCAGCGAGGCACGACAGCACACATGTAAACAACAGACGAACCACGCTGACACCTGAAAAATCCTTGTAATGGATTTGATTCTATAGGCATCAACGCGTGCTGAACACTATCACTTCCTGTCGCGGAGAAGTTTGCAACAGCAGGGCGGAAGCAGTGGCATTTTTTCAATGCCATCGTTGAATGATCGGTCTACTGTTTGGAGACGAAGCGCTTCAGGATATTGC
>JAQSWC010000196.1 GCA_029266815.1 Paucimonas sp. | reverse complement strand
GATCCACAGAACGGCGAACTGGGTGTGGATGGTACGGCTTACCGTGAACGGCAGGATTTCCGCCAGGGGTATGCCGAAGAAGCTCGTGCCTTCGACTGCATAATGCGCGGTGATCACGCCCATGCCGACCTGCGCCAGGATCAAGGCGATCACCACGTAAAAATACTTTTTAGTAGCGCGCATCGATGGCGTGGGTTTCAGGCTGAAGAGCGGATCGGCTTTCGGCGGAACAGGATCGCCCTCTTCTTTCACGGTCGAATGATAGAAAAGCATGGCTGCGATGGCCGCGATCATGAGGATGATGCTGGCGATCGACCAGATGCCGGCGCCGGCCGTCGGCGTATTGCCCACCAGCGGTTCATGCGGCCAGTTGCTGGTGTAGCTGAGGCTGGTTTCACCTGGGCGATCTGCTGCTGCCGCCCATGAAGCCCAGAAGAAGAACCCTGCCAGCGCATGGCGGTCTGCCGCGGAAGCAAGCGAACCCGATGCCATCGCATACTTTTCGCGTAATGCATCCAGCGAGCGGTCGTCACCGAACAGCTTCTTGTAATGCTGCGCCACGTCTTGCACGGCGGCGGCGCGATCATTTGCCAATGTCAGGATATCGGTTTGATCGCTGTAGGAGTTGCGCCTCATCTCGACCTTGAGCAGGCCGTCGAGCTGGGCTTTCTGCCCTACTGTCAGCCCTTCGTAAGCCTGGCCGAACTCTCGCTTGGCCCAGATGTCGCGCAAGGTAATAGCTTCGCGATGGAGCCAGTCCGCAGACCAGTCGGGAGCGAGATAGCTACCGTGTCCCCAGACCGAACCCAGTTGCTGGCCGCCCGCTGCCAGCCAGGCTTGCTGCCCCTGCTTGATCTGATCGCCGGTGAATAGCACTTCTCCGTCAGTGTTGACGACTTGTTTCGGAATCGGCGGCGCCTTGACGTAAATCTCCGTTCCTACCCAGCCCAGCACGGCGAAGGAAAGAACGCAGATCACGGCGAGCCAAGTCCAGAGTTTGCGCGTGGCATGCATGGCAAATTTCCTTTCTTTGATGACGTGTGAATGCAAAATTTCTTAAAGATGCATTCTAGATACATTATTTAATACATGCAAGCAAAATACATCTTTAAATGAAGTCGTTGTTTGCCGTGATTTGGAAAAGCAGAAGAAATCGCTGAAACGGCGTGCGCGGTATAAGCTATATAATGAATACAGCATTAACGCCCTCGCGTTTTCCAGACCTTTCCGACATGAGACTGACGACTTACACCGACTACACGCTGCGTACGCTGATGTATCTGGCGGTGAATCGCGACCGGCTGGTGACCATCCAGGACATCGCGGACATGCACGGCGTATCGAAAAATCACTTGACGAAGGTAGTGCACCAGCTCGGACTTTCCGGCATGGTGGAAACCGTGCGCGGACGCAGCGGCGGACTGAGGTTGAGGATCGACCCGGCCGATATCAATATCGGCGACGTGGTGCGCAATACGGAAACCGACTTCTATATGGCTGAATGTTTCGAACCCGGCAATACTGCCTGCGGCTACTCGGCGAGCTGTGGTCTGAAGGGGGTGTTGAGGTCAGCGACCGCTGCCTATCTGGAAGTTCTGGATGGCGTGACGCTGGACAGCCTTGTCAGGAAAGAGCTCAAGCGCGGAGGAAAGACGCCTGTCGTCGAGACGGTGCGGTTTCATGCAAAAGCTTACAAGAAGCAACCATGATGTCGACCCGCATCTGACACGCAACCTTGGTGACCTGATGGCTTTTCAGGTCCTCCGTCCGTTTCCAGGATTTACGACGCCGGCCATCGCCTCTAGAGTGATGTGACACCTTGCCATTTGGGTAAAATCGTATCCATGTGCAGGAGCCGTCACTGATCCGACAACGTAAAGGCGCCGATGTCCTTCAAAATTTTCGAGCAGACCCCGCTGTCATCGGAAGCGGAACGTCAACTGCATAGCCAGCATGAGGCCGATCTCAGCGAGCTGCTGCCGAGGCTCGGCCCTTTGCTGGGCATTGGCCTTGTCCTTTTTTCGTTCTGGGATTACATCATCGATGCGCAGAGCGCTCCGCTGACCCTTTACATACGCATTGCCTTTGTCATCGCCGGAACGCTCGCGTATTTCCCGAACCGCCTGAATCTGTCGCCCACCCAGCGTTGCATCTACCTGTACTGGACGTTTGCCAGTGCGATCATCATCTGCGAGTTCATCCTGCAAGGTGGCATCGTGCAGGGCCTGACCGGAATTTCCGGCTGCATCTTCATGGTCTCCGTCATGACGCTGCGAGACAGGACATTTGCTGCAGCGGTCAGCCTGCCCACCATCATGTTCGCAGTACTTGCCTTCATGAGGCTCTCGCCGCTGGAATTCGCGAATGGCATGATGCTCTACCTGTTTTGCGCCGGCCTTGCCTATGTCCTGATGCGGGTCATACGCTTTTTCCGCATGAAGGCATTCCGGTTGCAGTTAGAACTGACCAAGGTTTCGCGGCACGACAGTCTCACCGGAGCCTATCGGCGCGGCTATCTGACGGAACTTGCGGAACACGAAATAGCGGCGGCAAGACGTTATCACCGGCCGCTTGCCATAGCCATGCTGGACATCGACCGGTTCAAGCGCGTCAACGATACCTACGGGCACGACATCGGCGACCACGTCATCAGGCATCTTGCCGTGATGTGCATGGAATCGCAGCGCGAGGTCGATCATTTCGGGCGAATTGGCGGGGAGGAATTCGTATGGATACTTCCGCAGACCGATGAAGCCGACGCCATGACATGCGCTGAACGGCTACGCAGGAAGATCGAAGATTCAGAAGTCAAAACCGCCAAGGGGCCGGTCCACTTTACCGTGAGCATCGGCGTGGCCGCGCTCGATAACCGCCATGGCAGTTGGAGTGAACTGCTGAAAGATGCCGATACCGCGCTGTATCGCGCCAAGAACGAGGGAAGAAACCGCGTGATAGCGGCTTCTTCCAATCCGCTTCCTCAAGCCGGCTAAAGGTCGCTCAGGAACTGCTTTCGGCCTCCGGCCCAATCAGCGTTGCCTGAACCGGCGGCACTCCTTTTCTTCCTCGCCTCCGGACGAAGAGCGTAAAGCCGATGCAGGCAACGATCACATTCGCGAGTGCGAACAGCGCCAGCAGCGCATCCCTCACATCCTTGTTGATGTCGATGAAGCTCCACTTGTGCAGGTAGGCGAAGCTTTTGCCTTCGAGAGCGTCGCCGTCATCTATCCTGGCCGCCAGCGCGCCGGTAGAGGGCTCTACGTAATAGCGCGGATGAGCCTCTCCGGAAAATTCGATGCAATACACCGGAAGGCGTTTGAAAAGGAATCCGTATTCATCGCCGAATGCCGTGATCAGGAGGGTATCCGTAATATCGGACTCGGGCCTGCCTGCATAACGCGCAGCCAGATGTCGCGCGACCGCCTCCACGGACGCGTTGCTTTCCCCAGTCTGCATGTCGATGATCATCGGCGCGGCTTTTCCAGGCGGCCCGGAAAGCGTTCCCATGCCTACATTCCGGTGATGGGCATGCTCGTCATGGGCAGAACCTGCGAGATTCGCGACCTGAGCGCGCAGGCCACTGGCGGCGGATGCGTTCGACGGCATGGCCTGCCAGACAGGCCGGCCACCGAGCATTGCAATACCGAGGCGCGACAAGGGGCGGTTTGCCACTGCCTTCCAACCCTCGCCTTGCAAGCTGCCGACTTCGAATTTCTGCTGGATCACGGGCGGCGCCTCATTGCGTTTCGAGAATCCGTAAAACAGGTGATAGGCGCCGCTGACCGCTGCGGTCAGTGCAAAGAAGGAAACGGATACGCTGATCACGCGATGCCATCGTGCGAGCGGCCGCCCGCTCAGGCGCCTGGCCGCACCGGGTCGCAGGATGACATAGAAGTAGATGCCGCTCAGCGCCGAAAAGAGGACGCAGAACAGGATCGCGGTCATGACGGCAACCTGCAATGCCGGCATGCCTTCAGCAAACGACCATGTGTGGGCAAACTGAAAGATCTGCGTGAGCGTCTGTCGCGTGTCGTTGGACAGCGTTGCCAGGCGTGCCTGGCTGGTATCGATGTAGGCGCGCAGACCGTCATCTCGATCGAAGGCGACGCGCCATACAGGCAATAGCCTGTTCACTGCAGGATAGTCGTCGTCGAATGTCGTCATCAGCCGCACATCGGTGACGGCCTGCGTCGTCAACCCGGTGTAATGCCGAGCGAGCTGCTTCGCATACCGGCTGTCGCCGTCGATGATTTCCTGCCCGCGCTCCGTGGTGAAGTAGCGTGCCACGGGCTGGCCGGACACCTGCACGCGATACGCGGCTTCCCCATCTATTGTTGCCAGTCCGGCCTGTTCTATGTGCGCAATGCGGCGCAAGGCGAGCACGGTTGACAAAGGTACGGCCTGTTCGAGCGTAATACTCTGCGGCGGCGGCATGAAAGTGGCGGGCTTGGGCTGAAGCCGTGACATCAACGGATGCATGACGCCGGAAAGTCCCCACATCAGCACGCCCGCGCAAGTCAGAAGGCCCAGCCACTGGTGCAGTTTCCAAAGTCTGGCAGCGATTTCCGCATACTTCCGGCCGGCCGCATTCATCAAAGAAGCCCAGACTTCGCCTGCGCCGACTGCATAGTTAGCGCGCAGGTTCAGCAACATATGACCCGGATAGCGAACCTGGTTCGCATCGTCCATGTAATAGGCACCGACATGCTGCATTTCCGCCGAAAGGCGCAGGCTCTGAAGCGGTTTGAATCCGATTTCGCCGTTGACCAGCCAGCGCGGCGAGCCCGGTATCTCGTTGCCGCTGAAGTTCAGCGTTGAACTGGTTTCGTAATCACGATAGACGTGGCGCGCAACCGCGCCGTTCAGGCGCGCATCCCACATTTTTTCAGGTTGGTAGGTAAACCCGAATTCAATGCCTTCATGCCTGGTGCGGCCGGCGTTGCGCGATTCCGAACGTCCGGGCGCAATCGAATAGCTGATCACCTCGTCCTTGCCGGTGAGGCGGTAGATGCCGACGTCAGCGGTGAGCGTCTTGTCGTTCGCCCTCCAGCGCAGTCCCGTGTCGAGATTGTCGAAGGTTGAAGCACGCAGATTGGGTGCAATCAGCGATCCGCCGTATTGCGCGCTCACTTCGGGCGGCGTGAAACCCCGGCTGACATTACCGTACCAATTGAGACCCGAAGCGAAATTCCACGTCGCACCGACCTTGGGGCTGAAGCGGCTGTAGCTGCGAAATTCGGTGGGTGCCCCGGTGGAAGCGGAAGGTGCGAGGCGATTAGTGTAGTCATAGCGGATGCGATCATGACGCCCGCCGGCGACTACCCTTACCTCCTTGACGAGCGCGTATTCGATCTGAGCATACGCGGCACGGCTGGACACATCGACTTCGTAATCCCGGCGAAGCGTGGACGGCGCATAGGCGGTATAGCTGCCTGATGCGGGATCTCGCACCACCGAGAGATTCATTTCGCTGGCCTCCATGGGAGTGTTTTCGCCGGTGATGCCTGCAATCAGGCGGAACATGCCGTCCGCGAAATCCTGGCGATGCCGCGCATCGAGGCCGAGCGACGTGAAATGCTGGCTGGTCGTCCGCCCCAGTGCCGTGGACGCACCGGTGTTGAAGATCAGGTCGCTCGGAAGCTGGTTGGTGGTGT
>JAQSWC010000195.1 GCA_029266815.1 Paucimonas sp. | reverse complement strand
GGGCCATACGCCGTTCGGGCATGCCGGCCAGGATGCACTGAATGCCTGCATGCGCGACTACGGCGGCTTCGAACACAACCTGCAGAGTCTTCGCGTCGTTGATGAGCTGGAAGAGCGCTATGGTGCGTTCAACGGACTGAACCTGATGTTCGAAACGCGGGAAGGCATACTCAAGCACTGTTCTCTGGCGAACGCGCAGAAGCTCGGTGAGATCGGACGCCGTTTCATCGAGCGCAAGCAGCCTACCTTGGAAGCGCAGCTCGCCAATCTGGCCGACGAGATTGCTTACAACAACCATGACATTGACGACGGCCTTCGCTCCGGGCTCCTGACCGTCGAGCAACTGGGCGAAATCGATTTGTTCGCACGGCACCGCGAGCAAGTGGAAAAGGCGTTTCCGGGTATAGCCGGTCGGCGTGCAGTGCATGAAACGATACGCCGCATGATCAACGACCTGGTAAGCGATCTGATTGCTACCTCGAGAGAACGGATCGCCACCGCCAGTCCGCAGACCGTCGAGGACGTTCGCGCTGGATCTCCAATGATCGCCTTTTCGCAAACGATGCAGGCGCAGGCCAGGGACTTGAAACGCTTCCTGCATGAAAACCTTTATCGCCACTATCTCGTCAACCGCATGACGAGCAAGGCGAAGCGCATCATAGCCGAGCTTTTCGACGCATTCCTGGTGGAGCCCAGCTTGCTGCCGCCTGATTACCAGATGCCGATATCGTTGCCTGATTTGACGAGGCAGCAGGCAAGAAAGGTGGCGGATTACATCGCAGGCATGACAGACAGATATGCAATGCGTGAGCACCGGAGGCTGTTCGCCGTCGACGAAATCTAGAAAGCTGCAAAAGCAAAAAGGGCGCGAGAGCGCCCTTTTTTGTATGAATGTCTGCTTACTGTGCCGGCTGCGTCATCGCTTCCGGCATGTGCTTGATCGTTGCATGGTGATGATCGAGCATCTTGGTCTTGTATTTCAGTACCTGGCGATCCAGCTTGTCCATCAGGGTATCTATTGCCGCATACAAGTCTTGGGCGATGCTTTCAGCGTGTATATCCTTGCCCCGCAATCTCAAATTGATTTCAGCCTTGTGTCGCCTTTCTTTTTCCGGGAGCTTGTCGACGGAAAGAATAACTGCGATATCAATGACATGATCGAAGTGCCGCGTGATGCGCTCCAGCTTGGTCTTGACGTGCTCGCGTATCGCTGGGGTCAGATCGAGGTGATGTCCACTGATGGTCAGATTCATACAGCGCTCCTTTACAAGACGCTGCCGGAGGTTCCTATGCTCGAACAAGGCGAACGCGGCAGCAATGACGAAAACTACAAGGATTTGCGCAGATTCACCGGAGGGATTTTCAGGGCTTCGCGGTATTTCGCGACGGTTCGTCGGGCGACCACCATGCCTTGTTCCCCCAGCATGTCTGCTATTTTGCTGTCAGAGAATGGGTTCTTGGGGTCTTCCGCTCCTATCAATTGTTTGATCAGCGCGCGTATCGCGGTAGAGGAGGCTTCGCCGCCTGCTTCAGTTGCAACATGGCTGCCGAAAAAGTATTTCAACTCGAACATGCCATGCGGAGTCAGCATGTATTTCTGAGTGGTTACGCGAGAAATCGTACTCTCGTGTAAACCTAGTGTATCAGCTATTTCACGCAAGACAAGAGGCCGCATTGCAACTGCGCCATGTGAAAAAAAGTTGCGCTGGCGGTCAACAATTGCTTGCGCCACACGCAAAATCGTATCGAAACGCTGGCGCATATTCTTGATCAGCCATTTGGCCTCCTGAAGCTGCGAAGTAAGCGATCCCTCACTCTTGCTTTGTTTTAAGATGCTGGCGTAAAGAGCATTCACACGCAGGCGCGGCATGACTTCATGGTTCAGGCTGACCTGCCAGCCGCCTTTTGCCTTTTTAACAATCACGTCCGGAACTACGTAGTCGGCGGCGCCTTTTCCGAAAGCAGCGCCTGGATGAGGCGTGCACTGGCGTATTACCGCCTGCGCTTCGCGCAGATCCTCATCATCGCAGTCCAATGCTTTCCTGAGCTTGTTGAAATCGCGTTGAGCGAACTGGGTGAGGTGATGCTCGACGATGCGCAATGCGAGCCGCCGGGTAACGAACGGAATATTGGGAAGCCGTCCGATTTGCAGCGCAAGGCATTCTGCCGCGTTCCGCGCACCCACGCCGGCCGGCTCGAAGCTTTGGACAAGCTTTAGAGCGAATTCCAGTTCCGAAAGCTCCAGCTCCAGTTCCTCAGGCAGCCTGGCAAGCGTCTCCTCGAGAGATTCTTCAAGATAGCCTCTTTCATCCAGCGCATCAATGACGAGTTCGACCAAGGCACGATCCCGCTGCTCCCGCACAGAGACACGCATCTGTTCCAGAAGATGTTCGCGTAGCGTCGTGTCGTGTGCTTCAAGCTGCGGGCGCGCATCGTCGTCGTCCGGCTGCTTGTTCGTGCGGGCCACATCGTCGAAGCTCCAGTCCGACTCGGACGAGCCGCTTTCAAAGGTGTCTTCCCGTCCTTCGAATTGTGCGTCTCCGGAATCGCCGGCGTTCGATTCGCTATCGGCAGCCGAACTTGGAGTGGCCTGCGAGGCGATCGCGCCATCCGGCAGAAGGCGCAAGGTGTGGTCGAGCGGATCATCCACTCTTTCCAGCATGGGATTTTCCGAGAGGATTTGCTCGAGTTCCTGGTGAAGCTCCAGTGTGGACAACTGCAGCAGGCGGATGGATTGCTGCAATTGTGGCGTCAATGCCAGATGCTGCGAGACCCGTAGCTGTAGGGATTGCTTCATGGCCGCTTGAGCGCCTACATCCTGAAGTGTTCGCCCAGATAAACCCGCCGCACGGATTCATCGGCGATGATGTCGTCAGGCCGTCCGCTGGCAAGTACGGCACCCTGATTAATGATGTAAGCCCGGTCACAGATGCCGAGCGTCTCGCGCACGTTGTGGTCGGTGATCAATACGCCGATGCCGCGTTCCTTGAGGAAGCGCACGATACGCTGGATTTCGATCACGGCAATGGGGTCGACGCCTGCAAACGGCTCGTCGAGCAAGACAAAACGCGGATTCGTGGCTAGTGCGCGGGCAATTTCCACTCGTCGCCGCTCGCCGCCTGACAGGGAAAGTGCTTGGTTATCGCGCAGCTTTTCGATCTGCAGTTCTGACAGCAGCAGCGTCAGCTTTTCCTCGATCGCCGCCTTGGACAAAGACTTGCCATTGACGCGCTGCAGTTCGAGCACGGCGCGGATGTTGTCCGCCACGGTAAGCTTGCGGAATACTGAGGCCTCTTGCGGAAGATAGGACAAACCCATCACCGCGCGGCGATGAATCGGCAGGCGCGAGACATTCGTGCCGTCGAGTTCGATTTCGCCGGCATCGGACGGAACCAGCCCGACGATCATGTAAAAAGATGTAGTCTTTCCCGCGCCATTCGGCCCAAGCAGCCCGACCACCTCTCCGCTGGCGACATCCAATGACACATCGCGCACGACCTGGCGCGCACCATAGGTTTTCTGCAGGCCACGCACTGCCAATGTGCTGGTCATTACTTTTCCTTTTTGCTTCCATGCGGCTGTATTACCGCCTTGATGCGCCCAGCACCGGGCTTACTTTGTCCGCTTGCATTGTTGTTGACCGAAAAGAATTCTGCACGGCTGTCATAAGAGATGAACTCGCCCTCGACTTCATCGGTCGCTGTATTGCCTTCAAGCCTGCGCATTTTCGCCTTGGAAAAGAGCTTTACCAATTCCAACTTGCCGTCGTATTCAATCCTTTCAGCCTGTCCTTCTATCCACAGGTCGCTTCCGCCGTCACGCTTCTGCCGGAAGCTGGCTACGCCACCGTTAGGCGCGTATAAGGTGGCGAACTGATAGCCCGCCGGATCCTGCGTTACAACAACTTTCTCCGCTTTCATTGTCAGCGAGCCTTTTGAAAGAATCACGTTGCCGCTGAATGTGTTGATCTGCCGTACGTCGTCGTAGGCCATCCGGTCGGCCTCTACATTGGTCGGCTGGCTTTTGTCCGCATTCTCAGCATGCCCGATGCCCATCAACCCGACGTTGAGAAGGCACAGACCCAGAAAAAAAACTTTTTTCATCGAAAACACCTTTGTATTACTACTGCGCGTTCGCGCTTCCGCGTGCTGGATACAGTGTCGCTTTTACCTGGCTCGATAATGTCAGTTCGCGCTTCGCATTGTTGAGCAGCATGCCTTTGCCTTGCAGACGCGAGGCACCGACCTGAACACTCACGAGCTTGTCAGTCTTCACCACATCGTCATCCGGTAGGATCAGGATGTATTCTGACTCGGCATGCATCTGCCCCGTGTTACCCGAGCGCGGGCGATCAAGCTGCACGCTTCTGTGCATGTGAATCCGGCGTTGGGGATTATCGATGACGGCAGTTTCGGAGCGCACCGTGAAAGGAGCGGATTTTTCCGGCGTAGCGTACATGACAGGCAGGATGATTTCCGCCGTATCGTTGACATAATGCGTCAGCTTTTCCCCGGCAATCCTGTAGCGCATGGCGCCATTTTCAGCGAGTTGAACAAAGTGGAATCCATCCACGATGTAATCGGGCTCATTGGCATCGAGCGGGCGGACAGTCCCATCGCCGCGATCGTAACCAGCGCCATGGTTGCGATAAGGCGCAGGCGGTTGAGTGAAGGTCTCGCATTCATTTCAGCCGGCCATATGCTCTGCGATGAGAGCATCGTATTTTCCCTGCGAACGCAGCAGCAGATCGCATACTTCGCGGGCGGCGCCCTTGCCGCCGGGAAGTCGCGACACATAATGCACGTGCGAAGCTACTTCCGGATGCGCATTCGGCACGCTTGCGGCAAAAACGACTTTGGTCAGTATCGGTAGGTCGATGATGTCATCGCCGATAAAGCCGCATTGTTCTGCTACAAGCCCCGTGTCGCCAAGCAAGGCGTCAAAGGCGGCTTTCTTATTGCCCACCCCCTGCTGTACATGGGAAATGCCGAGATCCGCCGCGCGACGGGCGACGATAGGGGAAGAGCGGGCGCTGATGATGGCAGTGCGTATTCCCGCATGCTGCAGCATCTTGATGCCATGGCCGTCGAGAACATTGAAGGATTTGATTACTTCGCCGTCTGGCCCGTAGTGGAGACTGCCGTCGGTCAATATGCCGTCCACATCGAAAATCATCAGACGGACTTTCGCCGCCCGAGCACGGATGTCATCGGAAACGAGGGTCTGCATCAGATCACCTTGGCGCGAGTGAGGTCATGAATATGCAATGCTCCTACGAGCCTGCCGCCGGCATCGGTGACCAGAAGCTGGTTGATGCGG
>JAQSWC010000194.1 GCA_029266815.1 Paucimonas sp. | reverse complement strand
CGAGGACCCGCTGTAAAGAAGCAGCCTCAAAAGGAACGGGACAACTTACTGGAACGGATTGCCAAGACGATCGATCCGCCGGGACAAGAGAATACCGACGATGAGCTGAAAGACCTGGGCACGATGACACCGGAAGCCAACGACACGGATAACCGCTCGTGAGAATTCGTCCTAATTAGGTCGCCTGAAACTAGTTTTACGGAAAAACGTATTGCTTGATACCGCACAGCAAATGCGACAGGAGACGCAGTAGACTGGACGCGTTGCGTGACAAGCGATCCAGACAACCGATGAAGACTCCCATACATACGCACTACGACAACCTGAAGGTTGCCCGGGACGCACCCGTAGAGGTAATACGTGCTGCCTACCGCACGCTGTCCAAGAAATATCACCCGGATCACAATCCGGACAACCCGGCTGCGATGAGGATTACCCAGCTTATCAACTCGGCATATGACGTGCTGTCGGATCCGGCGAGACGCAAGGAACACGATGACTGGATAGCACGTGAAGAGGCTGCAATGCAGGCTTCAACGTTATGGGGGAGCGATCGAGGCTTCTCAACGTCACGAGGCGCTGCGGCGTACGCTTCAAGTCCTCGTCACTCCGCCTCGCGACCCGACATGCGTGGAGGTGCCAAACGGCGGCCTGCAGAAATGGACAACAGCTTCTTCGGAAAACTGCTGGCCAGCTGCGACCAATTCTTCCGGCAATTCTCGCGTAGATCTAAGCCCTAATTGTAAGCACTGATCGCTGCCTAATCGACTTCCTGCGTTCGTCTTCGAATCAGGCTTTCCCGGTTCACGCCGGCGGAGGGTTGGAACGTCTGGGTTCGCCCTCGGTATCAGAAGGCAACCCGATATGGCTGCGCGAGCCCTCCATGTGTGAATATACCCAGGTGAATTCCGCGCCGAGCAGGAAAATCTGCGCCGAGTAATAGACCCACAACAGCACAACCACGAGCGACCCTGCCGCACCGTAGCCCGACGTCACGCCGCTCTTCCCTATGTAGAGTCCGATGACAAATTTTCCGATCGAGAAAAGAAAAGCGGTGACGACCGCGCCTATCCACACGTCATGCCAGCGTATCTTCACACGCGGGATGAATTTATAGATCATGGCAAACATCGCCACGGTGATGAGGAATCCGAACAGGAAGTTGATGACCTGGGCAAGGACTTCCCAGCCGATAAAAAAATGCCCCCACCATTTCCCCAATGCAGAGAGAACCGCGCTGAGGACAAGCGAGACCATAAGAAGAAAACCAATCCCCATGATCATTCCCAGCGACAAAAGCCGCGCGCGTATGAAGGCCCAGATGCCGGAAGGTACCTGCTGTTGAGGCGCTCGCCATATTCTGTCGAGATCGCTTTGCAATTCCGCCAGGACTGTCGTGGCGCCAACGATGAGAAGCAGCGTACCGATAATGGTCGCTGCAATACTTTCGGATGGCTTGTTGACGCTCTGCAGAAGGCCCTGAACGGCCAGCGCCCCCTCCTCGCCCATCATTCCCCGTAATTCACTGAAAATCGCGCCCTGTGCCGCCTCCACCCCAAAGACCAGACCGGCGACGGAAATAACAATTAATAGCAACGGCGCCACGGAGAAAAGCGTGTAATACGCGAGAGCCGCTCCCATGCTCGGCGCGTAATCGTCGCTCCACGATGCCACTGCCTTTTTAACCAAAGGCCATATTTCGCGAATTTTCATTTAGTTAATCCGATTTAGTCTAAAACTGTCCGTCCGGGTCGATGGAAACCGGTGATGTTTACAGTGTCTTTACATTTCATCAGGTCGAGCAGGGCGTGCTTTGCGCCAGATAGAAAACGCTTTCTACACTTTTCCTAAAGAATTCACCACTTCGCGTCCACCGAAAGAAATAGTCATTGAGCAATATCAACCACTTACGCCGCTTGTTATTCAATCATTGGCCGCCTTTATAAAATTTACTAAATGAAATTATTCCTTTAGGAATGGAGACGCAGTGAAATCGCTAAATGGCTCAAACCGAGGGATCACCTATCAACATGAACTGCATGTTGCTCGCCATGAGAAAGACCTGTGTTCTTATGCAGCGGCACATGTTGCCGCGTGTGTTGCGACACGGCACATGGTGATCGCTATCTTTCCAAAAGCGGTTCTCGAATATCTAGACGATTACCTGGAGCGGGAAATTCCCTATTTCCGTGCAACCTCTTTTCAGGCAATTCAATACCTTTCTCTCGAAGCGGATCAGATATGCGCGGAATTCATGCGTAACGACTGGCCTGACGAGATCGAATTTGCCAAATCAGTGGGCGGTCTGGCCAAGCGCGCTATTTGTGCAGCGCGTCAAAGCAAGGTGGTTATTAGTAACGGGCTCGGTATGAGTTTGGCTCTCGCCGGCAAAATGGAGGCTGCCGTCAGGGCGGAAGAATTGTGGATAGAGTTACTGCAGCATTATCCGATCGACGTGCATTGTTTCTATACGCAGGAAGTATTTTCCGCTTCCAAATCCGAAAACCTGCTCTCGCGTCTTTGCAGTCTTCACGAAACACAACAATTTGGTGCAATGCATCTACAACAGCAGGAATTAAAAAGCGCTTAAACCGTTGGCGCCAAGAAACGCGGGAGTATAATTTCCGCATGGACAAACTCGACGCCTTCAGGAGCATTGCGGCCGGCGCCTCACGCGGCGAGCTCAGCTTCCCTACGAATGTCAATGCCTCCTTGCGCATACAGCAAGCCCTGAATGACCCGGATTGTCATCTTGAGAGCGCCGCCAAACTCCTGACGGCCGAACCGTTGATAGCGGCCAGGACTGTTGCGGTGGCCAACTCAGCCGCCTATAGCCGCGGCCTGGAAATCACCGATGTGCGTACCGCCGTCATGCGTCTCGGCTTCAGAAACCTGCAATCCCTGGTGGCCGCCACCATCGTCAGGCAACTGGGAAATGCCAGCAATGATTCCTCGGTGCGTGCCATGTCGGCCGCGCTGTGGGAACACACGGCCCATGTTGCAGCACTGGCGCATGCTATTGCACGCTATGTTCACAAGGTGGATCCCGATACCGCCATGTTCGCCGCCCTGGTGCATGAAATCGGCGCATTTTATCTTCTGTCGCGTGCCGATGATTTCCCCGGCGTGCTCGAAGGAGACAACGGCGCGTGGGCAGAGTACGGAGAAAAGGTGATCGGCCGCAGCGTGCTCAAGACCCTCGGCGTTCCGGAAGCGGTGTCTACGGCGGTGGAGTCCCTTTGGTTCGGCTTGCGCGCTCTGCCGCCCGAAACCCTCGGCGACGTTCTTCTGCTAGCCAATGATCTTTCGCCTGTGCCTTCGCCCCTGCAGCAGCATGCGGATGCCACTACTCTCGACGAAGCATCCACCCTTGATTTCGCCATGGGCGGCGGCACTCTCAAGAGCATTCTCGAAGAATCTGCCGACGAAGTTGCATCGCTGACCAAAGCGTTGCTCCAGTAAGAGTCTATCCCCGAGTTCCGGATACGCCCACACATCCCGGTTGAAGCGGTCACTTTATTGCCGTGCAGCCGTCTTCGTTGCACCCCCTCTCTGTTCGGCATGAACCTTGCCTGTATGGCGGCACAAGGAAGCGCGCCGCTTCAGGCAGCCGTTTGTCCTTGCCTTTGTCTTTTTTGCACATGAGGAGATTGAAATGGCAACAGTCAATGTTTATGGAGAAGAAAGAAGGCATCAGCCTGACCGCCGCACATCCAGTTCGCTGCAGCATACGTCAAAGGCGCACCGGATGAACGCAGTGGATTGGATCGCTATGGCCCTGATGATCGTCGGTGGTCTGAATTGGGGTTTAGTGGGACTGTTCAACTTCGACTTGGTCGCCACACTTTTCGGCCAGATGAGTTCCGTATCCCGCATCATCTACGCCCTAGTAGGTCTGTCAGCGCTTTACTCGATTTACACAAGCATGAAAATCGCGGATGACAATTAAGTCTCATAACGACCGGAATCGTCGCTTCTCCGCGCGAGGGATGACGATGTTTCAAGAACATTAATTACGGCATCTTTTTTTGCAAGCAATCGGGCTGAAAACCTGCAGCAATCAAGCGCAGCAGGCTTTCAGCTTTTCTTTGCCCTTCATACCTGTGTCTCTTTTCTGCATTCTTCATAAGCGAATATCCCGCTCTACTTACGAAAAACATATATTTTTTTCATCGTTTTTACCGCTTAAAAGTTAAAAAGTTTTAGATCTTTGCTCTGTAAAAGCAAGTTTTCAATCTTTAACATTGGAAGCTCAAAAAGTTACTGCAAACCAATTAGATGCATCCTAATCTAGGAGACATCTGATCCCGAATGCGATTCGGCGAACAGTCAGAACAAGGCCTCAGGGCATCAGGACAAGTGGTAGAGAGCCGCACTTACGATATGGAGACGAAAATGGAAAAGACACTTTTGGCAGGCATGATCAGAAATCGTCAGCCGCAATGGCCGCAACTACACGGCAGCTTTCTGGACTCAGGGTCAGGATCCTGCAACCAATAGCGGTGCTGCCGGCAGCGGCGCGCCCTGGACGACTGGTTATCTGTGCGGCGGCGGCACTACCCCGACGCCGACTCCAACGCCTACACCGACTCCGACACCTACCCCAACTCCGACACCCACACCTACCCCCACACCGACATCAAGCTGTACATATCAAACCTGGACAGCCGGCGTGAACTACAGCTTGGGCACCATCGTGAAGTACAACGCCAACGGCAATTTCTACAAGGTAGTCAACAGCGGCACCAATGGCAGCGACGGCACCGATCCGACGATCAGCACCTGGTACTGGCAGCAAACGACGTGCGGCAGCACCTCGCCCACGCCGACACCTACACCGACCGGCGGCTTCGCGCACCTGACCGAGGCCCAGTTCAATGGCTGGTTCCCCAATCGCTCGTCGTTCTACACGTATGCCGGTTTTGTTGAAGCCCGAAACTACTATCCCGCTTTCGCCAACTCGGGTAACGCTACGGTCGACAAGCGTGAGGTAGCAGCCTTCTTCGCCAACCTGAGCCATGAATCGGACTACATGAGAGCAGTAAGGGAGTACAACACTGCCAACTGGCCGCATTACTGCGATGTGAACTGGGTCAAGGTCACTTGCGCCAGTACCAGCGTGAATCACCAGTACTTCGGTCGCGGCCCGAT
>JAQSWC010000193.1 GCA_029266815.1 Paucimonas sp. | reverse complement strand
ATGGTCTCTCCTGCATCGCATTTTACGTCCGCATCCCAATCCAGCCGCATCCCAAAGCCGGTCTCCGCCAGGATCGCTGACGGCAGCTGGACAAGCGGCATGCGCTGGTACAGCAGAAGATTGGCCATCAGTGCAACGATCTGGGCAGAGATCACCCCTTCTGCCGTATCGTGGGTAACACGGGCTTGCGCGCTGGCTGCAGCCAGCAGTTCCTGCTTGTTGGCGATGAGGCCCAGCGGCACGGCGCGCATTGCAGCACCATTACGGCGACTATCCGGCCGGATGCGTTGGCGTAAGGCTGCGCCATCCTTGCACGCGTCCAGCAGGGCCTGAAAACCGGTCGCGTAGCCCTTGCGGGGGTCGCGTCGATAGCAGCGAACAAAGGCGTCGGCAAAGGTGTCGCTTGAAAGCGGACCGCCAGAAATCATCGTTTCGGCAACTGCGATACTCATTTGCGTATCATCCGTGTAATGCCCTGCGGCGATGCCGAGCTCGTGCGGGACGAAGGCGGACAGATCATTATGACGGTCGATTTTTTCGCGGTGCGAGAATTCGAAGCCCGCGCCGTAGGCATCACCGATTGCGATTTCGAGAAGCATGAGTAAGTACTTTTGGATTTAAGTGCGCGCTGCTACAGGTTACGAATCATGGATGGTAAACGCGCTCGCGTGGAAGAACGAGTTCCCGGCAATCTCCTTCCACGTGAGTGAATTCTGCACGTACGAAATCCGTGACATCTTGAATCGACACGATGGCTTCGCGGCCAAATTCGGCTAAGGTCTTGCCGCGCAGGCCGAGCTGAATTGCCCGCCGCTCGGTCGGTCGACCGAAGGGATCATGGTCAGGGTCCCACTGAAGGCGGACATCCGAGGTTTCTACCGCGTTTTTCCACTCTTCTTTGTTAGCGAATTGCGATGGGTCGAAGCTTGATGCGACAGCGTTCTTCAACACGCGATCGAAAAATTCGCGCCGAATAGTGATCGCAAGTACTCGTTCCTGCCCCTCTTTGCTCGCCCATCCACAGCGATACATCATCCACAGGAAGTTGGGCTTAATCCAGCTCATGCGGTTATAGCTGAACTCGCCTCCGAATTGTTGATGCTTGACCGCATATTCAGCGATCGACTGCCGGTAGGCTTGGTAGACGACGATACTTTCATCATCATATTGCGCAAGGATGTGGCGGTCCTCTTGTGGCCATTCGGAGACTTGCTCCAGGTAGGGTTGAAAATCCATAGTTTTTCTTTCTTTTCTTGTTATATGACGAGGCAGCCGGCTTTCTCGGCCAGGCTTAGCGTTACCGTCATTCCAGCGTTGAATTCCAGGTAGTCGGACTCGATCCCGTCGCTAAAAATGACGCCGTTGTCCGCGATCGCGGATTCCAGAGTGAGGTGATGATGCTCGTCGATCTTCCCGAAGACGAGCGTCGCGGCGGAAGTTTTGCTGGTGAAAGGCTCACGTACCGCGAAGTGCAGGTACCGGGCATTCCAGGACATTCGCTCTTTTGGCGCGCGTATGCTCTTAAGCCAACCGGTTGATCCGAGCCCGGTCGACACAATGATGCCGCTCGAAAGCTGCCGTTCTTCCTGCGCGCCCATGCGGATCGTGTAGCGCGCCGTGGTGTGAGATTTCGGCCCGATGAAGATATCGTTGACGCCGTACAGTACCTGTCCGTCGTGCAATCTGGCCATTGCCATCGTGATTTCCTGCGTTTTGCATTGCCCGGAAAGCACCGACGGAATGCGCTTGGCCAGGTCGCCGACACGCCACGGCAGAAGCACCCCATCCCAGCGCTGGGGATCCGGATTCACGCCGAGCAGGGGCTGCCCGTTCAAATACTTCATCGTGTTGGCCACCAGACCGTCCTGACCTAGTGCGACCACGATGTCGGTAGGCCCGAACAGAAAATTCGGCAGGAAGCCGCGCTCCACCTGCTGCACCCGGCCGTGGCGCTGCAGGATTTCCACGGTTTCGCGGATGGAGGCCTGATAAGTCTCATGCTCGCGGACGTAGTCCGTGAAGTCTGCGCCCAAGTGCTCGACATAGAACTTGGCCTGGCTGATGGTGTTGTAGCGCGCGACGAGTTCTTCCAGCCGCGTCTTGCGCGTCACTACGATCTGCTTGGTCTCGGTGAGCGGATCCATAGTATTCAGGCCTTAGCTGCCATCACTTCGCGCAGCAGGTCCGGCGTCACGTTCAGCTGGCCGATCTTGCCGGCCTTTTCCGCCAACTCCTGGAAGGCCAGCGCGATCATGTGGCCAGGCTGCATGCCCGAGACAGCCAGCGCCTGCACCGTTTTCGGATCGACGCTGGCATAGGCCTGCAACAGGGCAGATACCGCGTGCGCCTTCACATCCGACTCGCGCTTGGTATTCTCCATCGCCAGCGTGACCAGCTCCGTGTTTTTGGCTTCCAGCGCGATCTTCGCATCCATGTCCGACTGCTGGAGTGCATGCTTGCGCTGCTGGATACTACGCTCCGCATCCATTTGTGTTTCGCGGATCTGGCGCTTCTTGGCTTCCACTGCAATCTCTGTATTGAGCTCATTCTCCTTGATGCGACGTTCCTGCTCGACGGCGGCATTGCGCCGGGTATAGACGGCTTCGTCGGCTTCGCGCAGGATCTGCTCGCGGGCCTGGGCTTCCAGCGCGCGTGCCGTTTCAGGTGTCGGCCTGATTGCCAGGAAAGACAGGCCAAGGATTTCGATCCCCAGTGTCAGCAGTTCCGGATGATCCTTGATCGTGTCAGTCACGAGCTGCGCCAGCCGGTCGGTTGCCTTGAGCGCGTCACGTAGCGGCAGGCTCTGCACGCCCTTCCGGGTGACAACCTTGAGCAGATTGACCACGCGTTGCGGCAGCTTGCTTGGGTCCTCCGAAATGTATTTGTGTGTAATTGGATTGATTGAAAAGTCGAGCAGGCTCCCTATGCGTTTGGGATCGGCGATGCGGTATGTCACTTGGCCCTGGATCGTCATCGTCTGGAAGTCCGCCGATGCCTCTTCGAAGATAAAGGGCAAGTCCTCGCTGCTGGTGGGAACGGCGACCATGGCTGTGGTCGGCGCGTAGTAGAAGAAGGCGAGGCCGATGCCTTCGCGTTTGACGACGCCGTTCTTGTACTGCATGACATAGGTGGTCGGCTGGAACTTGATGAATTTGATGTTTAGCATGTCAGATGCCCCTTTCTATCAAGGTGAGTTGGTCGCGCAGTTCTGGCTTGAGCCGATACAGTTGCGCGGGCCGGTGAGCGCTGCCGGCAGTAAAGGCGCCCTGGATGGGTTCGAGCATGTCCATTTCGGTGATCTTTCGCCGGAAGCTCACCTTGTTGAGTGGTTCGCCCATCAGGGCTTCGTAGGTGCGCTGAAGTTGCGGCAGCGTGAAGGCTTCGCCCGCCAGGTAGCAGGGCAGTGAGGAATATTGGCTCTTGCTGCGCAGGCGCGCGACGGCGGTGTCGACAATGGTTCGGTGGTCGAAGGGCAGGTTGAGCGGCTTGTCCACGCTGGCCAGCCTGACCTCCTGATGCCCGGCCCTTTCAATGACGTCGTGCGGAACCAGGGCGTAGTACACGACGGAGACCGACCACCCTCGTGGATCCCGAGCCGGCCCAGAAAACGTCGCGAGCTGCTCCAGATATGGTGGTTCGATTCCGGTCTTGTTGCGCAAGACGCGGAGGGCAGCATCCTGCGTCTGCGCATCGTCGTCCGGGTGAATGAAACCACCCGGGAGGGCAAGCACTCCCTTGAACGGTTCCCGGTCGCGCTTGAGCAGCGCCACGCGTAATGCATCGTCCTGAAGTGTAAGCAGGACGACGTCGACGGTGCAGATAACTGGTTGCATGCTAGGTCCGTTAGTAACTTGATGAATCTAAGATGTTTGGTTCCTTGGGAATAATCATAGCACAGTTAGTTGCATTATTAAACTAAATAAATTACACTGGGCGCACAGCACAAGAAAAACATCATGAAGAGCAAACTGCACCTGTTAGTGATTGATCCGCAAAACGACTTTTGCGACCTCCCGGCGAGCTATTGCGAAAGCGGACAACGGAAACCTGCCCTGCCTGTCGCTGGTGCTCACGCGGATATGCAGCGCCTGGCGGACCTCATTTCCGAAGGCATCTACGGCATCGACGCCATCACGATCACGCTGGACGCGCATCACCGTTATGACATCGCTCACCCGACGTTCTGGATCGATGCACAAGGCAAGGCGGTAAGCCCGTTCACGGAAATTACGGCGCACGACCTGCGCGCCGGCCGCTACCAACCACGTGATCCCCGCGCGCTCGCCCCGGCGCTGGCCTATCTGAACGCACTCGAATCGGCGGGCCGTTATCGCCTGATGGTCTGGCCTGTTCACTGTGAGATTGGCTCCTGGGGCCAGAACGTGCATGCCGATCTGCGCGCTGCCTACAACCGCTGGGAAGACAGCACTTGTGGCGTCGTCAACAAGGTCCTCAAGGGCTTGAATCCCTGGACCGAGCACTATTCAGCTGTGATGGCGGAAGTGCCGGACGCAACCGACCCGGATACTCAATTGAACGAAGAACTGGTCGCGACTTTGCGCACCGCGGACAAGGTTTTTATCGCTGGCGAGGCAGGTAGCCACTGCGTAAGAGCGACCACCGAACACCTGGTCGAGCAATTCGGCCCCCAGGACGCCGCAAAACTGGTACTCGTCACCGACTGCATCAGCGCGGTGGCAGGATTCGAAACC
>JAQSWC010000192.1 GCA_029266815.1 Paucimonas sp. | reverse complement strand
GAGGTCAACCCTTCCAGTCCTACCGGTCCCCGCGCATGCAGCTTGTCGTTGGAAATGCCGATTTCCGCACCCAGGCCGTATTCGAAGCCGTCGGCAAAACGCGTGGATGCGTTCACCATCACCGATGCCGAGTCGACTTCGCGCAGGAAGCGCATCGCGCGCGTGTAATCTTCCGTAATGACGGCATCCGTATGCTGAGACGAATACGTGTTGATATGGTCGATGGCCTCGTCCATGTCGGTCACCACCTTGACTGAAAGAATCGGCGCCAGGTATTCGGTACGCCAGTCGTCCTCGGTAGCTGCCGAGAGCTGCGGATAGCCGGCAAGCAGCTTGCGCGATTCATCGTCCCCGCGCAGCTCCACCTTCTGCTCCGCATACAGTTTCGCCAGCTCAGGCAGCACGTTGGCTGCAATGCCGCGCGCCACCAGCAATGTCTCCATCGTGTTGCAGGTACCGTAGCGATGGCATTTCGCATTGAAGGCGACCTTCAGTGCCTTGTCGATGGCGGCCTTGTCGTCGATATAGACGTGACAGATGCCGTCGAGATGCTTGATCATCGGCACTTTCGAATCCTTCATCAGCCGCTCGATCAATCCCTTGCCGCCGCGTGGCACGATCACGTCCACATACTGAGGCATCGTGATCAGCTCGCCGACCGCGGCGCGGTCGGTGGTTTCAACAATCTGTACCGCATCTTGCGGCAGGCCTGCGCCTTCCAGGCCTTCCTTTACCAGCTTGGCAAGTGCCTGGTTGCAATGGATCGCTTCCGAGCCGCCGCGCAGGATGGTGGCGTTGCCGCTCTTGATGCATAGACCGGCGGCATCAACCGTCACGTTCGGACGCGCTTCATAGATGATGCCGATCACGCCCAGCGGCACGCGCATCTGGCCGACCTGGATGCCGGTGGGGCGGTATTTCATGTTGAAGACTTCGCCGATAGGATCAGGCAGCGAGGCGATCTGCTCCAAGCCTTCGGCCATGGTGGCGATCGCCTTGTCGGACAGCGTAAGGCGATCCACCATTGAGGCAGCGAGGCCGTTGGCTTGCGCGGCTTCGAGGTCTCTCCTGTTCGCTGCGCGCAGTGCATCGGCTTCACGGTGAATCGCAGCGGCGATCAGGAGCAGCGCCTGGTTCTTTGCCGAGGTGCTGGCCTTTGCCATTGCACGTGAGGCAGTGCGGGCACGCTGGCCAACGCCGGTCATGTATTGTTTGATGTCCATGTCACTCAGTCCGTCATAAACAGGTTAAGCATCTGCGGTTTTTGCTCATTCACAGTCCGTAGTCGCGCTCGACTTTGCAGATCCGCGTTTTGAATGTCGAATACCAGGCTTTGCGTCCCAATGCTTGTGCCTCCTGGTGCTCGGTGTTTTCCTTCCACGCCTTGATGGAGTCGAGGTCTTTCCAGTAAGAGACCGTGATTCCAATTTCATTGCGCGCCGATTCGAAGCCAAGAAAACCCGGCTGCAGGGACGCGAGCTCGACCATTCTTTGCGCCATGGCTTCATAGCCATTGTCGCCCTCGGTGCGAAGATTGGTGAATATCACTGCGTAGTACGGCGCTTCCGGCGTATTGGCTATTCTGCTCATGTTCCGATACTGGCGGTTTGAATTCGTCCTAAGCACCGCGTGCCAGCTTCATTCCAAGCTGCAGCAGTGCATCCCACGCGTCGCCGGCATATGCCTTGGCGCGCAAGCCCTTGACCATCTTATCGATTTGCGCCGCTTCCTGCAGAGCGCTTTCCAGCATCGGAAGCGTCATCCTGCGCAGCGCCGGTTCCATCAGCCGTTCGCGCGGCCCCCAGATGCGGTATTCCTTGAGCAGCATACCGACGGATTTGCCTTGCGCCATGCCGGACTTCAGTTTCAGCAGTGTGCGTATTTCCTCGGCCACTGCCCACAGCACCAGGGGCAATGCTTCGCCTTCTCCTTTCAGGCCTTCCAGCATGCGCACCAGCCGGGCGGCATCGCCGGCCAGCATCGCCTCATTCAGCTTGAAGACATCGTAGCGGGCGACGTTCAACACGGCATCGTGTATCTGCTCGAAGCTCAGCTTGCCTTCGGGATGGAGCAGCGCCAGCTTCTGGATTTCCTGATGTGCCGCCAGCAGGTTGCCTTCCACGCGGTCGGCGATGAAATCAAGCGAGGCTTTGTCGGCGCTCTGCTTCTGCAGCGCCAGCCGCATGCCTATCCACGCCGGCAACTGCGCGCGTTCTACCACCGGAATCTCGATATATACGCCGGCCTGCTGGAGCGTGGAAACCCACGCAGCTTTCTGTGTCTGCCAGTCGAGCTTGGGCAGGCTGATCAGCGTGACGTTGTCGGGCGAAAGATCGGCGGCGTAATCCTGCAGCGCCTGTCCGCCATCCTTGCCGGGTTTGCCGGTGGGTATGCGAAGTTCGATTAGCTTGCGGTCGCCGAACAGCGACTGAGACTGGTTGGCCGCCAGCAGCTCGCCCCACTTGAAGCTGCGTTCCACGGTCAATACCTCGCGTTCGGTCAGACCCTGAGCGCGGGCGGTTTTGCGTATCTTGTCTGCGGCTTCGAGCGCCAGCAAATGCTCGTCGCTGCTGATCACGTACAGCGGCGCGAGCGGCTTGCTTAGGTGGGCGTCGAGGGCGTCTGGCCGCAGTTGCATATCGCTTATCGGCTTATGCCGCGGAAGGCTTCAGCGATGCCAGCCGCCGCAGTATCTGCTGCACCAGATCGCTCTGCATGTCGCGATAAAGCATTTCCTCTTCCTTTTCCTTCGCAATCGCCTGCGATTCATTGTAGGAAATGTCGCGTTTCAATTCGATTTCCGTGGGCGGCACCAGCTCCGCATTCTTGCTGTCCTTCACGCGGAACTTGAAGCGGTAGAGCAGCGTGTATTCGCGGATCAGGCCCTGCGCATTGCGCGAGCGGATCACCTTTTCCCGCGTTTCCGCGAGCGGTTCGATGATGGCTTCCGCGCTTGCGGCATCAGCCACGATCGTGGTCTCGCCGCTGGCACGGATATAACGTCGCATTTCCGTTCCGAGCTGCGAATTGTCCGGAAGCGCGAGGAAAACCGAGCGAAAGGGCAGGGTGGTGCTGCCGTCCGAGCCACGCAAATGGAAGCCGCACGCCGAGAGCGTCATTGCTCCCGCAATCGCCAGCCAACCCAGCCGCATTGTCATCTGCATGATTTCTCCGTCAGCGCTTACGCCACAATGTTGACCAGCTTGCCTGGCACCACGATCACCTTCTTCGGTGCTCCTTCGATGAATTTCTTCACATGCTCGTTGGCCAATGCTGCAGCTTCGATCGTCGCCTTGTCTGCATTCTTGGCGACCGTGATGCTGCCGCGCAGCTTGCCGTTGACCTGCACCACCAGTTCGATCTCTGCCTGTTCGAGCGCTGCAGGATCGACGTGCGGCCACGGCGCATCGAGAATGCCGCCGTACTGCTTCGCATAGCCGAGCTCTTCCCACAATACATGGGTGATGTGCGGGCAGGCCGGGTTCAAAAGGCGCAGGAAGATCGACAGGCATTCGGCAACCACGGCATTCGATGCCGCAGAGTCGTCGAGCTTTGCCGCTTCCAGCGTGTTGAGCATTTTCATGCAGGCCGAGATCACGGTGTTGTATTGCAGGCGCTGGTAATCGGCATCGGCCTGTTGCAACACCTTGTGCACTTCGCGGCGAAGCGTCTTGTGAGTTTCGGACAGGAAGGAAGCGTCGCGCTTGTCCGAGTTCGCCACTTTCTGCGATTGCGCATACGCATACGTCCATACGCGGCGCAGGAAACGGTTCGCGCCTTCGACTCCGGCATCGTTCCATTCGAGCGTCTGCTCTGGCGGCGAGGCGAACATCACGAACAGGCGTGCGGTATCCGCGCCGTACTGGTCGATCAGCACTTGAGGATCGACGCCGTTGTTCTTCGACTTCGACATCGTCGTCATCTCGTACTCGAGCGGCGTACCGTCGGCTTTCAGCTTGCCGCCGATCACCTGGCCTTTGTCGTTGAGTTCGACCTCGACTTCGTCTTCCCAATAGTAGTTCTTGCCGGCATCGGCTGGTTTGTGGAAGAACGCACCCTTTAGCACCATTCCTTGCGTGAGCAGGTTGGTGAAGGGCTCGTCGATCTTCACGAGGCCGAGATCGCGCATCACCTTGGTCCAGAAGCGTGCGTACAAGAGGTGCAGGATCGCATGCTCGATGCCACCGATGTATTGGTCCATCGGCATCCAGTAGTTCGCGCCTTCGGCAACCATCTTCTCGTTGTTCTTCGAATCGCAGTAGCGCAGGAAGTACCAGGACGAATCGACGAAGGTATCCATCGTGTCAGTCTCGCGCCGCGCGGGCTTGCCGCAGCAGGGGCAATCGACTTTAAGAAAGTCCTCACGCTTGTTGAGTGGATTGCCGCTGCCATCGGGCACGCAATCCTGCGGCAGTACCACGGGCAGATCCTTGTCGGGCACCGGCACCGGGCCGCAGGATTCGCAATGGATGATGGGGATGGGCGTGCCCCAGTAGCGCTGGCGCGAGATGCCCCAGTCGCGCAGGCGCCAGGTGGTTTTCTTTTCGCCAAGGCCTTTGGCGGCGAGGTCGGCCGCAATCTTGTCGACCGCCTGCTTGTAGCTCAGACTGTCGTAAGCGGCAGAGTTGACCGTCATGCCGCGCTGCTTGTCGCCGTACCATTCCTGCCAGGCATCGGTGGAGAAGCTTTCGCCTTCGACGGCAATCACCTGCTTGATCGGCAGATTGTATTTTTTTGCG
>JAQSWC010000191.1 GCA_029266815.1 Paucimonas sp. | reverse complement strand
GCACAGGAAGTGGTGAACCTGCTTAACCGTCATTTCAATCGCCAGGTCGACGTGGTATTCCGTCATGGCGGCACGCTCGACAAATTCATCGGCGACTGCATCATGGCTTTCTGGGGCGCGCCGCTGGACGATCCCGATCATGCTAAACACGCTGTTGCGGCCGCTGTCGACATGCAGGATGCGCTGCTGGCATTCAAAAGAGAACTTGAAGAAGAGGGTTCGGACGTGGCCGATTTCGACATCGGCATCGGTGTACATTCCGGGCCGGCGGTGATAGGCTTCATCGGCGCTTTAAAGAAGCTGGAGTACACGGCGATCGGCGACACCGTCAACCTCGCCAGCCGGGTAGAGGGCTTGACCAAGGGAGTGGCGCGCGTGCTGGTCACCAGGGGCACGATGGAAGCCTGCCAGCCGTCGGAGGATTTCATCTTCGAGCATAAGGGCGCGTTCGCGGTGAAGGGCCGCGCAGCGACGGTCGAGCTGTATGAACCAAAGAGGAAAAATCAAGAATGAAAAATTCCATGATTGCCTTGTCGATGCTGTTTGCGGCGTCGGCAGCGTGGGCGGAATCGGCATCGACGATACGCGCAGCCGACCTGCAGGAACAGTCCCAATTGGACTCGGCCGTGCTCGCTACGCTTGCGCCGAATACACAGGTGAATGTATTGCGGCGGGTGGGTGCCTGGAGCGAAGTGAAAACCGCGGACGGCAAGACCGGTTGGGTCAAAATGACTGCCCTGAAGTTTGCGCCAGAGAGCGGCGCACAGGCATCGGGCAATGCCAAGTCCGGCGGCGGTGCACTGGGCGGCCTGCTGACGGCGGGGCGCACTTCCAGCAGCGCCACGGTGACTACTGGCGTGAAGGGCCTTACCGCGGAAGATCTGCAGAATGCCCAGGCTGACACGGTGGAACTCGAAAAACTCAAGGCGCTTGCCGTGAACAGTCGCAGCGCCAAAAATTTTGCGGGCAATCCGAAGCTGACCGTCAACCAGGTTGAGTACTTGGAGCCTGCCGGCAGCCGCAAGTCGCGTTCGGAGGAGCAATAACATGCGTAACCTGACCAATAAATTTGCCTGCGCGGCGCTGCTGATCGCAGCTTCCTCGATGGCCCACGCTGGCTGGGGCGATGCGATTCTCGGCGGCCTGAAGGGCGGCGGCGGAGGCAGTACGCCCAACATCGGCGGCATGCTGAACAACCTGTCGAAGGCCACCAAGGAAATCGGTGAAGAGGAGGAGATCCATATCGGCGAACAGTTCGGTGCCACGCTCCTCGGCGCCAAGCCGCTGGTCAATGCGATGATCCTGGATTCAATGCTTTTGCCGCGCCGGGCGGCTATGTCTTCGTCACCAAAGGACTGGTGGCGCGCATGCGCAGCGAGGCGGAGCTTGCCGGCGTGCTGGCCCATGAAATGGGACACGTGTTGAAGAAGCATCATCTGAAAGCTGTGCAGAAGAATGCCGGCATTGCCTTGTTTGGCGATATCGCGGGCAGCTCAGTCAAGGGTGGCAACGAGTTCGTGAAATCGGCTGCGCTCAACTTCATCAAGAAACTGTATGCCAGCGGCCTGGACAAGGAAGACGAGTTCGATGCGGATCGTGTGGGCGTGGTGATTGCCGCTCGCGCCGGCTACGATGCCTACGGCTTGCCGGCGGTGCTGCAGATGTTGCAGGCCCAAAGCGACTCGGACGGCAATTTCTCGCTGCTGTTCAAAACGCATCCGTCGCCTACTGCCCGCATCGAAGCGCTGGACAGGCAGATGGACAAGCGCTTTGAAGGGCTTTCCATGTCTGCCGGCAAACCGATTGCAGAGCGTCTTGCAGACATGAACAAGAGCCTTGCTTCAGGCAAGTAATGAATGGAAGCCGGACCGCGATGTCCGGCAAATTATTTGCTGTAGATGCAAATTAGGCATTTCAGGCAGTTGTATAGCATTCATCAATCGACAAGCGCCTGCATGACGGCAAAGAAAAGCACATTGGCTGCTGGGCAAGTTGTCGCGCTGATTTCTCGCTACATTTGACGATAAACGGGCTTTTCGGCGAAAGCCTGCCGCATTGTTCTAAAATGTCGGGCTCTGCCCGATTTCCATACTGTTATGGTCAAAAAAACCACTCCTGCCGATCAGCCCGCTTCATTTGAGGAGGCGATGGAGGAGCTCGAACAGCTTGTAGACAAGATGGAAGGCGGAGAGCTGCCGCTGGAGGCGGCGGTGGCAGCCTATGAGCGGGGGTCGGCCCTGGTGAAATACTGTGCCCACCAGCTCGAGAAGGTGGAAAAGCAGGTGAAAATCCTTGAAGGCGACATGCTCAAACCGTTTTCTAGCAACGGCGAAGAAGCTGAAGAGGAAGACGAATGACCGCAGGCATGCCGTTTTCTGATTGGAGCAAAGGTGTGCAGGCTTTGATGGAAGTGGCGTTATCGACGCTGCTTCCGGCTATGGAAAAGACGCCGCAACGATTGCATGAAGCCATGCGGTATGCGGTGCTCGACGGCGGTAAACGCGTGCGTCCGCTGCTGGTCTTTGCTGCGGCAGACGTTTTCGACGCGCCGCGCGACATCACGGTACGCGGCGCCGCCGCCGTGGAAATGATCCATGCGTACTCGCTGGTGCATGACGACATGCCTTGCATGGACGATGACGAGCTTCGCCGCGGCAAGCCGACGGTGCATATTAAATATGATGAGGCGACTGCTTTGCTGGTAGGCGATGCATTGCAGACGCAGGCTTTTCTTGTGCTGTCCGAAGGCGAGGGCGAATCGGCACGCAAGCTGGCGATGGTAAGGCTGCTGGCCGATGCATCGGGATCGCTAGGCATGTGCGGCGGCCAGGCTATCGACCTTGAAAGTGTGGGTGAAAAGCTGAAGCTTGCCGAGCTAGAGCAGATGCACCGGATGAAAACCGGTGCCTTGCTGCGGGCGTCGGTGCTGCTGGGCGCATTGAGCGGCAAGGAATTGTCCGAAGCGGAAAGCAAGGCACTGGATGCCTATGCCAAAGCGATCGGACTGGCATTTCAGGTGGTTGACGACATACTCGATGCCACTGCTGATTCGGCTACGCTGGGCAAGACGGCCGGCAAGGATGCGGCCGACGACAAGCCGACTTATGTATCGATTCTGGGACTAGACGCATCGCGCGAACTGGCCGAGAAACTGCGCCATGAAGCGCACGATGCGCTTGCCATGTTCGGTGACAAAGCGCAGCGGCTGTGTGAAATTGCCGACCTGATCGTGCAACGGAAGATGTGATGACAAGCTTGCTGAAAAAAATTGACCGTCCCGCCGACCTGCGCAAGCTACCGCGTGCGCAGTTGAATGCGCTCGCCGACGAGTTGCGTGCCTACGTGCTCGAGTCCGTGTCGCAGACCGGTGGTCATCTGTCTTCCAACCTCGGTACGGTCGAACTCACGATTGCGCTTCATTACGTATTTAACACGCCGGAAGACCGCATCGTATGGGATGTGGGTCACCAGACTTATCCGCACAAGATACTGACCGGGCGCCGCGAGCAGATGCATACGCTGCGGCAGTTGAATGGCATATCAGGTTTTCCCCGCCGCAGCGAAAGCGAGTACGACACCTTCGGCACGGCGCATTCCTCGACGTCGATTTCCGCCGCGCTGGGCATGGCGCTGGCCGCCAAGACCAAGGGCGAGAACCGCCATGCGATTGCTGTGATCGGCGACGGTGCGATGACGGCTGGCATGGCATTCGAGGCTCTGAACAATGCCGGCGTACATGACGATATCAATCTGTTGGTGGTACTGAACGACAATGACATGTCGATCTCGCCGCCGGTGGGCGCGCTGAACCGCTATCTGGCGCGGCTCATGTCCGGCAAGTTCTACGCGGCGGCGAAGAACGTCGGCAAATCAGTGCTGCCGGGGCCGATGCTGGAACTGGCAAAGCGTTTTGAAGAACATGCCAAGGGCATGATCGTGCCAGCAACCATGTTTGAGGAATTCGGCTTCAACTACATTGGCCCGATCGACGGCCACGACCTTGAATCGCTGATTCCGACCTTGCAGAATTTGAAGAACCTGAAGGGGCCGCAGTTCCTGCACGTCGTCACCAGGAAAGGTCAGGGCTACAAACTGGCCGAGGCTGATCCGGTGCTATATCACGGACCCGGCAAGTTCAATCCCGCGGAAGGCATCAAGCCTGCCACCAGCGGCAAGCTTACCTACACCCAGGTCTTCGGCAACTGGCTGTGCGACATGGCGGCACAGGACAAGCGTCTGATAGGGATCACTCCCGCAATGCGGGAAGGCTCAGGCATGGTGGAGTTCGAGCAGCGCTTTCCTGATCGTTATTACGATGTTGGCATTGCAGAGCAGCATGCAGTCACTTTCGCAGCAGGCCTTGCCTGCGAAGGCCTGAAGCCGGTGGTGGCGATTTATTCCACTTTCCTGCAGCGCGGCTACGACCAGTTGATCCACGATGTTGCTCTGCAGAATCTGGATGTCACATTTGCACTGGATCGCGCCGGCCTGGTTGGGGCGGACGGTGCCACGCACGCCGGGAACTATGATCTGGCCTACCTGCGTTGCATTCCGAATATGGTGGTGATGGCGGCATCCGACGAAAACGAGTGCCGGAAGATGCTGTCGACTGCTTTCCAATATAATGGCCCGGCTGCGGTTCGCTATCCGCGCGGTGCCGGAATCGGCGCTGCCGTCCAGACGGATCTGGAGACGCTGCATATCGGCAAAGGCGAAATGAAGCGTGATGGCAAGAAGCTTGCAATAATGGCGTTCGGCACCATGTTGAACCCGAGTCTGGCTGCAGGTGAAGAACTGAACGCCTCAGTAGTCAACATGCGTTTCGTGAAGCCTTTGGATATTGAACTGGTCAAACAGTTAGCGCACACTCACGATGCCTTGGTGACAGTCGAAGAAGGGTGTTTGATGGGCGGTGCGGGCGCGGCGGTTGCAGAAGCGCTGGCCGAAGCCGGCATCGTCAAGCCGCTGCTGATGCTGGGGCTGCCGGACAAATTCATCGACCACGGAGATGCCTCCCAGTTGCTGGCCGCCTGCGGACTCGATGCAAAGGGTATCGTTGCCGCTGTCAAGCAGCGTTTCGGTAAGGACGAACCAAGACTGGTCGTCAACAATTAATCAAGCCCGGCATGGCCGCATGCCGGCACTTTCACTGGCATTGCGGGCCCCGTTATGAATTCTCCCGACCACAAAATGATGAACATTCCCGACGTGCAGAGCACGCCGGATACGCGCCATCTGGCCATTCAGCGGGTCGGTGTGAAAGGCGTGCGGTATCCAATCACAGTCAAGACGCCGTCCGGAACCCAGCCTTCGGTGGCAAGCTGGAACATGTACGTGCATCTGCCCGAAGACAAGAAGGGCACTCACATGTCGCGCTTCATTGCGCTGCTGGAAGAGAACCGTGCACCGTTCGATGTGGCTGCCTTCCGCAATCTGCTGCAGAAGATGACCGCGCTGCTGGAAGCCAACGCAGGGCGCATTGAGGTCAGCTTTCCGTACTTCATCAACAAGATCGCTCCGGTATCGGGTGTTGAAAGCCTGATGGATTACGAAGTCGGACTGACGGGTAATATCAGGAACGGTGTTGCCGAGATTTCGGTGAAACTCGTGGTGCCGGTAACCAGCCTTTGCCCGTGCTCCAAGAAAATCTCCGACTACGGCGCGCATAACCAGCGTTCGCATATTACGGTGACTGCAGTAATCGACGGCGAATTGCCGGTGGATGAGCTGATTGCCCAGATCGAGGCACAGGCGTCCTGCGAACTGTACGGCTTGCTCAAACGCCCGGATGAAAAGTACGTGACCGAGCGTGCCTATGAAAATCCAAAGTTCGTTGAGGATCTGGTGCGCGATGTGGCAGGCATGCTGAATGCCGATAGCCGCGTGCTGGCCTACACGCTGGAAGCCGAGAACTTCGAGTCGATCCACAACCATTCGGCTTACGCCCTGATCGAGTTCGACAAGCGAAAGCCTGCCTGATCGTCGGGCCCAACTAGGAAACGGCGCTCCAGCAGCGCCGTTCTGCTTTCCAGCATGGACGATAACACCCTAC